>NZ_NHSG01000181.1:0-3802 GCF_020024005.1 Streptomyces purpurogeneiscleroticus | reverse complement strand
CTCCTGGCCCCCCTTGCCCTCCTGGCCCTCCTCGCCGTCCTCCCGGAGTGCGCCCATCGCCTCGGCCAGTGCTTCGAAGGGGGCGAGCGCGTCACCGGGTGCGGCCGTACCGCGGTGCTCGACCACGTCCTCCCACCAGCGCTCGGCATCGTCGTAACCGGCGGCCTCGGCCAGTACGCCGATGGGATCGACCCGTGCGTCACCCGCCGCGGCCCCGGGCTCCGGCTCCGGCTCTGGCTCTGGCGCTGGCGCCGGAACTGGCGCCGGCACCGGCTTCGATTCCGGTGCCGCCCCTGCGAGGGATTGCGCCGCCGGAAGGTCGATGAAGCGCACCGGGACGCCGCGCCGCAGCGCCCACTGGAGGGCCACCCACTCCGGGGAGAACTCCGCCAGCGGCCAGAACGCGGCGCGCCCCCGATCGTCGGCCACATGCGCCAGCAGTGCGACCGGCGGCCGCATCTCCTCGTCCGCGGCCAGCGCCACCAGCGCGTCCGCCTCCGGCGGCCCTTCGATGAGCAGCGCCTTCGGCTCGCACTGCGCCAGCGCCGCCCCGACCGCACGGGCCGACCCGGGCCCGTGGTGCCGCACCCCGAGCAGCCACGGCCCGGCCGCCCGCCGCTCCCCCACGCCGCGCGCCGTACCCTGCTCCCCCGCCTCGCGCGCCGTACCGTGCTCCCCCGCGTCGCGCGCCGTACCGTGTTCCCCCGCTTCGCGCTCCGTCATGCGCTCACCTCCCGGCAGGCGCGGTAGAAGTCCTTCCAGCCGTCGCGCTCGCGGACCACCGACTCCAGGTACTCCTGCCAGACGACGCGGTCGGCCGCCGGATCCCGGACCACCGCGCCCTGGATGCCCGCCGCCATGTCCGACGGCCGCAGCACGCCGTCCCCGAAGTGGGTCGCCAGCGCCAGCCCGTTGGTGACCACGGAGATCGCCTCGGCCGTGGACAGCGTCCCGGAGGGCGACTTGAGCTTCGTACGCCCGTCCGTCGTCAGGCCGTCCCGCAGCTCGCGGAAGACCGTCACGACCCGGCGGATCTCGTCCATGCCGTCCGGCGCCGGCGGCAGGTCCAGCGAGCGGCCGATCTGCTCGACGCGGCGCGTGACGATGTCGACCTCCTCGTCCGGCGTGGCCGGCAGCGGCAGCACGACCGTGTTGAAGCGGCGGCGCAGCGCGCTGGAGAGCTCATTGACCCCGCGGTCGCGGTCGTTGGCGGTGGCGATGAGATTGAAGCCGCGGACCGCCTGCACCTCCTGGCCCAACTCCGGTATGGGCAGCGTCTTTTCCGACAGGATGGTGATGAGCGTGTCCTGGACGTCCGCCGGGATGCGCGTCAGCTCCTCGACCCGCGCGGTCCTGCCCTCCGCCATCGCGCGCATGACGGGGCTGGGCACCAGCGCGTCCCGGCTGGGGCCGTGCGCGAGCAGCCGCGCGTAGTTCCAGCCGTACCGGATCGCCTCCTCCGGCGTGCCTGCCGTGCCCTGGACCAGGAGCGTGGAGTCGCCGCTGACCGCCGCGGCGAGGTGCTCCGACACCCAGGTCTTGGCCGTGCCGGGCACGCCGAGGAGCAGCAGCGCGCGGTCGGTCGCGAGGGTGGTGACTGCGACCTCGACGATGCGGCGCGGGCCGACGTACTTCGGCGTGATGACCGTGCCGTCGGCGAGCGTGCCGCCGAGCAGATACGTCGCCACCGCCCACGGCGAGAGGCGCCAGCGCTCGAGCCTCGGCCGGTCGTCCGCCGCCGCCAGCGCGGCCAGCTCCTTTGCGAATGCATCTTCCGCGTGCGGCCGCAGCGCCACCGCTTCGCCGTCCTGCCGCCCGACTTCCGCCGCCGTCCCCCGGCCGCTCCCCGCGCCGTTCTCCGTCATCGCGAAATCCATGACTCCCCCTTGTCCCAGGCCGCACGGCCCGCACCCCGCAACTCGCGGGCCGCTTGCGGATTCCAGACTGCACCATGCCACTGACAATCGGCCTCGCCGTGACAAACCTGCTGGTCAGAGCGATTGTCAGTGGCGGGGTCTAGCGTTTTCGACATGCTGGGAATGGACGGGGAGAAAACCCCGAACCCCCGAGCGCAGGGGGAACGCTGGACGACCGACCAGGTGCTGGCGGTGGCGCCCGACGCGGCGTCGCGCAAGGCCGGCGGCAAGCTCGCGACGCCCGGCCCATGGTCGGAAGCGGGCGCGGGCGACGGAGCGGTATGGGGAGTGTGCAAAGGGAGCGGGAGCACTCCGTACCGCGCGATGGTGGACACGACGGGCCCTGCCTTCAAGTGCAGTTGCCCGAGCCGGAAGTTCCCGTGCAAGCACGCACTGGGACTGCTGTTGCTGTGGGCGGGCGAGGACGACTCCGAGGGGGATGACGGGGGTGTGGTGACGGGCGGCGAGCCGCCGCAGTGGGTCGCCGAATGGCTGTCCGGGCGGCGCGAGCACCGCGAGGACCGGCCGGGCAAGGGGGACAAGGACGGGGGCAAGGACAAGGGCAGCAAGGGGCTCGCCGATCCGGAGGCCGCGCGGCGGCGGGCGGAGCGCCGGGCGCAGCGGGTCGGCGCGGGGGCCGAGGAACTGGAGCGGCGCCTCGCCGACCTGCTGCGGTCCGGGCTGGCCGCGGCGGACCGCGCGGGATACGGCAGCTGGGACGAGACGGCGGCGCGCATGGTGGACGCCCAGGCACCCGGACTGGCAGCCCGGGTGCGGGAGTTGGGGTCCATCCCGGGCTCCGGCACCGACTGGCCGTCCCGGCTGCTGGAGGAGTGCGCGCTGCTCCACCTTCTCGACGAGGGGATCCTTGGTATCGAGCGGCTTCCGGAGCCGCTGGCGGCCACGGTCCGCTCCCGAGTGGGCCTGCCGGCGGACACGAACGGCACCGGGACGGACAGCACGGGAACGGACAGCACTGGGGCAGACAGCGCTGGGACGGACAGCGCTGGGACGGACAGCGCTGGGACGGACGGCACCGCAGGCCGCTCTGGGGACGGCTCCGGGGAGAGTTCCGCGGAGCGGACGGTGCGGGACCGCTGGCTGGTGCTGGCACAGCAGGACCGCGAGGAAGGCCCGCAGGGCAGGCTGACGACGCGGCGCATATGGATGCGGGGCGAGCGGACGGGCCGGATGGCGCTGCACCTCTCGTTCGCGGGCCCCGGGCGGACGCACGATCTCGCGCTGCCGCCGGGCCTCGTCCTGGACGCCGACCTGACGTACTACCCGGGCGCCCGCCCGCTGCGCGTCACCGTGGGCGAGCGGTACGCACCGGCGGCTCCCGGCGGCATACCGGCCGGGTGCGGCGCGGACGCCGCGCTCGCCGCGTACGGTGACGCGCTGCGCGACGACCCGTGGCTGGACTCCTGGCCGGTCGTGCTGGCCGACGTCGTACCGATACCGGGCCGGCCGCCCACACCGGGGCGGCCGGGCACGGGGTGGCAACTGGCGGACGCCGACGGCGAGTCGGCGCTGCCCGTGGATCCGCGCTGCGAGGGCGGTACGGGCCTGTGGCAGCTCGCCGCGATATCCGGCGGCGGCCCCCTCACCGTGTTCGGTGAGTGCGGCCACCGGGGCTTCGTCCCGCTGACGACGTGGGACCCGGCGCCGGTGGCGCTGTGAGAACTGATCTGAACGGCCGACGAGAGGGGAGGAAAGCCGTGACTGCGAGCGTGGCTTCTTGGGGGGAGCTGGTGAGTGCCGCGCTGCTCGGGACGGAGCGGCGGGCCGCGCCGGTGCCGGTGCGGGCGGGGCGGGAGCCCGCCGCCGCGCTGCTGGACGCGGCCGCGGTGAGCACGGTACGGCGGCGGGCGGGCCTGCGCCCCGCG
>NZ_NHSG01000180.1:0-18134 GCF_020024005.1 Streptomyces purpurogeneiscleroticus | reverse complement strand
CCTGCGGGGGTGGTGCGGCCCGGGGGTGAGCGCGGTGGTGTGAACCTACGGGCCCGTTCGGAGCCGCTTCGATCGCCCGATCGTCCATCCGATAGATATGTGATGGACACTATGTCTATGCCGCTGTACCTCACCGACCTCCTGGCGCGCCCGGACCTGAACCTCTCGGTCACCGGCGACCCCGCGCCGGGGCTGCTGGACCGCACCATCGACGCCGCCACCGTCTCCGACCTGCTGCATCCCGGCGAGTGGCTGCAGGGCGGCGAGCTGCTGATGACCATCGGGCTGCTGCTGCCGATGGAGCCGGCCGCGTGCCGTGCATACGTCGCCGACGTGGCGGCCGGCGGCGCGGCGGCCCTGGCGCTCGGCCTCGGGCACGGCCTCCCGTACCAGGCGGCGCCGCAGCCCCTGGTGGACGCGGCGCAGGAGGCCGGCCTGCCGCTGCTCACCGTCCCGGACGAGGTGCCGTTCATCGCCGTCACGAAGGCCGTCTTCGAGGCACGCGCCCACGAGGAGCGGCAGGTGCTGCAGCGGGCCTTCGCGACCCAGCGGCGGCTGACCGCGGCGGCCACGGACAACGGGCTGCGCCCGATGCTGGAGGAGTGGACGGCGGCCACCGGGGTGGGGGCCGCGGTCCTCGACCCCCTGGGGCGGCTGCTCGCCTCGGGCGGGCCGGACGCCGAACCCGTACTGGACAGCGCGCGCGACCTCATCGACCGGGTGGCCTCCCGGGGGCTGCGCGGCAGCGCGGCCAGTACGGCCGGCGGGCAGCAGCTGGAAGTGCAGCCGCTGGGCGCCCGCCGGCTGCACGGCCTGCTCCTCCTGAGCGGCGGCCCCGACGCCGCGGCCCGCGCCGTCGTCCCCGGCCTGGTCTCCCTGCTCTCCCTGGAGCTGGAGCGGCGCCACCTGATGGACGAGCCGGAACGGCGCCGGCGCTCCGCGCTCCTCTCGGAGCTGCTCGCCGAGCCGGCGGCCGGCCAGGAACGGGCCGCCGGGCGCGCCCAGGACATCCTCGCCTCGGTCGGGCTGGCCACCGACCGGGTGCGCGGCGTCGTGGTCGAGGCGCCCCCGGAGACCGCCCAGGAGGCGGCCGCCGACCTCGCCCTCGCCGTACCGGGCGGACTGGTGCGGGTCGCCGAGGGCGGCCTCGTCGAGGCGGTGGTCGCCGAGGAGCTGGACGTACGGGACGTCCTCGGCCGCTTCGTACCGGGCTGCCCCGCCGGCCTCGGCCCACCGGCCGCCCCCGAGGCCGTACGGGCCTCCCTGCGGCAGGCAGCCGGGCTGCTGGGCCTGAGCCGGAGCTCCGGCGCGCCGGTCGAGGCCCGCGAGAGCCAGGCCAGCCGGCTGCTCCTGGAGCTCGGCGACCGGCGCACCCTCCTGGGCTACGCGGACGCCGTACTGAGCCCCCTGGACCTCGCCGACAACGGCGAGGAGCTGATCGCCACGCTGGCCGCCTGGCTGGAGACCGGCGGCACCTGGGACACCACCAGCCGCCGCCTCGGCGTCCACCGCCACACCGTGCGCAACCGCCTCGACAAGGCCATGGCCCTCACCGGCCGCCGTCTCGACGACGCGGACGACCGCTTCGACCTGTGGCTGGCGACGCGGATCCGGCGCGGCGGGCGGGTGTGAGACGCGGGCGTACGCAGACGCTCGGGGCAGCGCACCGAGTGGCGGGCGTCAGTCCTTGTGCCGGGCGCGGCTCGGCTGGACCCGGGTGGGCTCGCCCGGCATCTTCGGGTGGTCGGGCGGATAGGGCAGATCGCCGAGGCCGCCGTCGCGCTCGGCACGGTCGGCCAGCTCGAACACGGACTCCAGTCCGAAGCTCTCCTCGGCCATGTCGGCGTGCACATCGCCCCGTTCCGCGTAGCGGGCCGGCATCGTGGCGAGGTCGAAGTCGGCCGGCTCGGCGTCGTCCAGCTCCTCCCAGCGCAGCGGCGCGGACACCGTGGCACGCGGGTTCGGCCGTACCGAATAGGCGGAGGCGATGGTGCGGTCGCGCGCCATCTGGTTGTAGTCCACGAAGACGCGGGCGCCGCGCTCCTCCTTCCACCAGGCCGTCGTCACCTGGTCCGGCATCCGGCGGGCCAGCTCGCGCCCCACGGTGATGGCCGCGCGCCGCACTTCAGTGAACGTCCAGCGCGGCGCGATCGGTACGTAGACGTGCAGACCGCGGCCCCCGGAGGTCTTCGGCCAGCCCCGCAGGCCCAGCTCGTCCAGGAGGGCGTGCAGCGCGTGGGCGGCCCGTACGGCGTCCGCGTAGCCGGTGCCCGGCTGCGGGTCGAGGTCGATGCGCAGCTCGTCGGGGTGGTCGGGCCGGCCGCGGCGGACCGGCCAGGGGTGGAAGGTGACGCAGCCCAGGTTCGCCGCCCAGAGGACGGCGGCGGGCTCGGTGGGGCAGATCTCGTCGGCCGAGCGGCCGCTGGGGAAGGTGATGTGGGCGGTCGGCAGCCAGTCGGGGCGGTTCTTCGGGGCGCGCTTCTGGAAGAACGACTCGCCGGTGACCCCGTCCGGGTACCGCTCCAGGGTCGTCGGCCGGTCGTGCAGCGCCCGGGTGATGCCGTCGGCGACGGCCAGGTAGTACTGCGCCAGGTCCCTCTTCGTGAAGCCGCGCTCCGGGAAGTACACCTTGTCCGGGTGCGACAGCCGTACGGTACGGCCACCGGCCTCGATCTCCTCCGCCGCACCGCCCGCACCTTTGGCACTGCCCGTACCGCCCGTACCTCCCATGGCCGCCACGGTAGGACGGTGGCAGCGGTCCCGCTCGTCGAGCGACGTAAGGGACGTACGCGCACAATCGAGACATGGATCTCCCGGTGATGCCACCCGTGAAGCCCATGCTGGCCAAGCCGGCGGCGAAGATCCCGTCCGGCATGCAGTACGAGGCCAAATGGGACGGCTTCCGGGCCATCGTCTACCGGGACGGCGACGAGATCGAGCTCGGCAGCCGCACGGGCAAGCCGCTCACCCGCTACTTCCCCGAGCTGGTCGAGGCGCTGCGCCTCAATGTGCCCGAGCGCTGCGTACTGGACGGCGAGATCGTGATCGCGCGCGGCGACCGGCTGGACTTCGACGCGCTCACCGAGCGGATCCACCCCGCCAAGTCCCGGGTCGACCTGCTCGCCGAGCGGACCCCGGCCGGCTTCGTCGCGTTCGATCTGCTGGCGCTGGACAATGAAGCGCTGCTCCACGCGCCCCAGAAGGAGCGGCGCGCCCGGCTCACCGAGGCGCTGCGGGGCGCCGAGGCCCCGGTGCACCTCGCGCCCGCCACCACGGATGCCGCGCTCGCCGCCGAGTGGTTCACGGAGTACGAGGGTGCCGGCCTGGACGGTGTGATCGCCAAGCCGCTGGACATGCCGTACCGCCAGAACGAGCGGGTCATGGTCAAGATCAAGCACGAGCGCACGGCGGACTGCGTGCTCGCCGGCTTCCGCTTCCACAAGAGCGGCCCGGTGGTCGGCTCGCTGCTGCTCGGCCTGTACGACGCGGCCGGCACGCTGCAGCACGTGGGCGTCTGCGCCGCGTTCTCCATGAAGCGGCGCGAGGAGCTGGTGGCCGAGCTGGAGCCGCTGCGCATGGAGTCGGCGGCGGGCCACCCCTGGGCGCACTGGACGGAGGAGGAGGCGCACGAATCCGCCCGGCTGCCCGGCGCGCCCAGCCGCTGGAGCGGCAAGAAGGACCTGTCCTGGGTGCCACTGCGCCCGGAGCGGGTGCTGGAGGTGGCGTACGACCACATGGAGAACGGGCAGCGCTTCCGGCACACCGCCCAATTCCGCCGCTGGCGCCCGGACCGCACCCCGGAGAGCTGCACGTACGCGCAACTGGAGGAGCCGGTGCGCTACGACCTGGGGAGAGTGCTGACCCGAAGGGTGGACTGAAGCGCCATTAGGGTGAGGGGGATCGAGGAGCACGAGGGGCACGAGAAGTGCCGAGCTGCTGGCGGAGACCGGCGTGCCGGTACTGCCGTGGGAGCAGGCGCTGCAGACGCCGGTCGACCTCGCCGTCACGGCCAGCTTCGGCGGTCAACTGGTGCCCCATGCTCCGCTTCTGACTGTCCCGGTCGGTGAAGTACCGCAGCGACGGCGGCAGTTGCGGCACCGCCCGGGCGCGCGCTTCGGGGAGCGCGTCACGGACTAGGGCCTGTACTTCGGCGAGCCGCGCGGCGTTTCCGGGGTCGCGCAGCGCACCCTCGTGGAGGAGGCGGGCCAGGCCGTCCCAGTCGCCCGGCGTCGCCGGCGCGGCGACCTCGCGCCCCGCGATCCGCCGGGCGAGGCCGCCGACGGATTCGAGCGCGCGCTTCCCGGCCTCATTGGCCATGCCCGTGCCGACCGCACCCGGCATCGCCGTGACCGCCGCCGGCGATATGGGGTCCACCATCCGCAACTCCCCTGCTCACGGCGCCCTTACGGCCACCGTCCCCGCCAAGTCGAGATCAACCGTAGCGAACGGCGGGGGCGGCCATGGGCGTCATGAGGCAACGGCGTCCGGCTCGGAGCGGCCGGCGGGACGCTCAGCCCTCGTCGTCCGGGGTCAGCCGCAGGGAGATCGAGTTGATGCAGTAACGCTGGTCGGTGGGGGTGGGGTAGCCCTCGCCCTCGAAGACGTGGCCGAGGTGCGAGCCGCAGCGCGAGCAGCGGACCTCCGTGCGGACCATGCCGTGCGAGCGGTCCTCGATCAGCTCGACGGCGTCGGTGTCCTTGGGGTCGTAGAAGGACGGCCAGCCGCAGTGGCTGGCGAACTTCGTGTCCGAGCGGAAGAGTTCGGCACCGCAGGCGCGGCAGGAGTAGACGCCGGAGGTCGTGGTGTCGGTGTACTCGCCGACGAAGGCGGGCTCGGTGCCGGCCTCGCGGAGGACGCGGAACTCCGCGGGGGTCAGCTCGGCGCGCCACTGCTCGTCGGGCTTGTCGATCTCGTAGGCCATGGTCTCGCTCCTTCGGGCCGGCGTACTGGTCAGGCGTCGAGGCGGGCGAGGATGTCGGGGCCCAGCTCGGTCACGTCGCCCGCTCCCATGGTGAGAACAAGGTCACCGGGGCCCGTCATTCCGGCAATGACATCGGGGACCGCGGACTTGTCGTGCTCGGCGGTGACCGTCGCGCCGGCGGCCTCGGCGGCCTTGATGATCAAGTCGCTGGTCACGCCGGGGATCGGGTCCTCGCGGGCCGGGTAGATGTCCAGCACCACGGAGGCGTCGGCGAGGGCCAGCGCCTGGCCCATCTCCCGGCCCAGCTCCTGGGTGCGGGAGAAGAGGTGCGGCTGGAAGACGACAAGGACGCGGGAGTCGGCGGCGGCACCCCGGATCGCTTCGAGGTCGGCGGTCATCTCCGTCGGGTGGTGCGCGTACGAGTCGATGACCTGGACGCCCTTGGCCTCGCCCTTGAGCTGGAGGCGGCGCTTGACACCCGTGTACGAGGGCAGCGCCGCGGCGAGGTCGGCGGGCGCGATGCCGAGGGCCGCGCCGGCGGCCAGGGCGGCCGTGGCGTTCAGCGCGTAGTGCCGGCCGGGGACCGAGACCGTGAAGGCCAGCCGCTCGCCGGTGGGGAGCTGCGCGGTGACCTCGCTGGTCAGGCCGCGCGGGGTGATGTCGAGGACGCGCAGGTCGGCGTCGTCCGCCTCGCCGTACGTGACGACCGTGAGGTCGGCGCGGCCGCGGACGCGAGTGGTCAGCTCGCGGGCACCGGCGTGGTCCGCGGAGATCACGAGGGTGCCGCCGGGGCGCACCTTGCCCACGAAGGTCTCGAAGGACTCGTAGATCTCGTCCATCGAGGCGTAGTTCGCGTGGTGGTCCAGCTCGACGTTGAGGATGATCGCGACATCGGGCGCGTACTTGTGGAAGCTGCGGTCGCTCTCGTCCGCCTCGGCCACGAAGATGTCGCCGGTGCCGTGGTGGGCGTTGGAGCCGGGCGCGTCGAGGTCGCCGCCGATGGCGTACGAGGGCTCCAGGCCGAGGGTGGTGAGGGCGACGGCCAGCATGGACGTGGTGGTCGTCTTGCCGTGCGTGCCGGCGACGGCGATCGGGCGCGCGCCGTCCATCAGGGCGGCGAGGGCGTCGGAGCGGTGCACGACGGGGATGCCGCGCTCGGCGGCGGCGGCCAGCTCCGGGTTGTCGGCGCGGATTGCCGAGGAGACGACGACGCTGGTGGCGTCGGCGGCGAGGTGCTCGGCGGCGTGGCCGATGTGGACCGTGGCGCCGGCCTCGCGCAGGGCCAGCACGGTCGCCGACTCCTTGGAGTCGCTGCCCGCGACGGCGGCGCCGCGCTGCGCCAGGATCTTCGCGATGCCGGACATGCCGGCGCCGCCGATGCCGATGAAGTGCGGTCGGTCCATCGCGGCGGGGATGCCGGGTGCCATCGTGACGTCTCCCTGGTCGGTGTACAGCGGTGTGCAGCGATATGAATCAGTAGCGGTTCGAGGTGATTCTTGCACCTTGCTCTGACAATCCCGGCCACGGCCGGTCGCCCGGCCGCCCCGCACCGCGTCAGCGCACCGCGCCAGCGGCACCGCCTCAGCCCACCGCCTCAGCGCCGGATCAGTCCTTGCGCCGTCGCCGCCGCGACCGCCGACGTACGGGAGTCGACCTCGAGCTTGGTGTAGATGTGCACGAGGTGGGACTTCACGGTCGCCTGGCTGAGGAAGAGCCGCTTGCTGATCTGCGCGTTGGACAGTCCGTCGGCGACCAGCTGGAGCACCTCGGTCTCGCGGCGCGAGAGAGCGGCGGCGGGCGTGCGCATCCGGTCCATCAGGCGCAGCGCGACGGCCGGCGCGAGCGCGGACTTCCCGGCGGCGGCGGTGCGGACGGCGGCGGCCAGCTCTTCGGGCGGCGCGTCCTTGAGGAGGTAGCCGGTGGCACCGGCCTCGATGGCCGCGAGGATGTCGGCATCGGTGTCGTACGTGGTGAGCACCAGCACGCGGGGCGCGCCGTCCCGGGCGGTGATCTCCGCGGTGGCCTGCGGGCCGCGCATCTCGCCGCCGAACTGGAGGTCCATGAGGACCACGTCGACACCGGGTCGCGCGGCGAGCACCACGGACTCCTCCGCCGTGGCCACGTCGGCGACGACCTCGAAGTCGGGCTCGGTCTCCAGTACGGCCCGCAGCCCGGCGCGCACCACGGGGTGGTCGTCGGCCAGGAGGAGCCGGATGCGGCCGCCTTCGGGGGCGTCGTGCCCGGAGGCGTCGTCTTCGGGGGCGCGGTCGCCGGTCTGCGGGGTGTCGGTCACGGGGCCTGTTCCGGAAGTCGGGTGGGGGTCGCGGCCCCGGGGACCGCGGCAGCGGTGGGCAGGGTGACCGCCACGGCCGTGCCCTCCCCCGGTGCCGATTCGACCACGAGGGTGCCGTGCAGGGCGCGGGCCCGGGCGCGCATCGCGGCGAGGCCGAAACCGGAGCCGGTGGTGTCCGTGCCCGGGGCCGGGACCTCGGACGGCCGGAATCCGGTGCCGTCGTCGACGACATCGAGGGCAACCTCGGTGCCCATGTAGCTGAGGGTCAGCTCGGCCCGGCTCGCTTCGGCGTGCTGCACCGTATTGGCCAGCGCGGACTGGGCGATGCGCAGCAGGGCGACCTCCTGCGGGGTGGGCAGGTCCGCGGGCGTACCGGACACGTGGCAGTGCACGGCGAGGCCGCTGGTACGCGCCGTAGTGGTGCACAGCCTTTCGAGGGCGGCGGGCAGCGAGCCGTGTTCCAGGCCGGGCGGGCTGAGCGCGCGTACGAAGCGGCGGGCCTCGGCGAGGTTGTCGACGGCGGCCTCGCGGGCGTGCCGTACGTGGCCGAGCGCGCCGTCGGGGCGGTCGGGCAGGGCCCGTTCCGCGGCCCGCAGCAGCAGCTGGATGCTGGACAGGCCCTGGGCGAGGGTGTCGTGGATCTCGCGGGCGAGGCGTTCGCGCTCGGCCAGGACGCCGGCGGTGCGTTCGGCGGCGGCCAGATCGCTGCGGGCCTCGGTCAGCTCCTCGATGAGGCGGCGCCGCTGCTCGCTCTCCCGGTACAGCGCCTGGTACCCGAGGACGACGGCGACCGCGACGGCCGCCCCGAGTGCGGGCCCGAGGACCGTACCGACGGTGAACCCACGGGCGTGCCACCCGAAGCCGCCGACGGCCACGGCGGTGGTCACCGCAACAAGGGGCAGCGCCCACCTCAGGGGCAGCAGATGGAGCTGCACGAAGAAGAGCGGGAAGGCGAGCCAGACGCCGTCCGGGGTGAGCAGCACCAGCAGGGCCCATACGGCCAGTACGGCGGTGAGCCAGAGGGCGGCGGCCACGGGGGCGGCGGAGACCTTCGGGAGGACGGGCCCCAGTGCGTACACGAAGGCGAGCACGACGGCCGCTCCGATGACGGCCGGTGTGTCGGGCGCGTGCTCGGCGGCCGCCCGGATCGCGGCGAGGGCCAGCAGCGCGGCGACCATCAGGTGCAGGCAGAGGCGCAGCACCCGGAGGACGGGGGTGAGGGAGTGCGGATTCACGACAGCTTCCAGGCTATGCGGAGCCCCGTACAGCGGCATCAACCGAAAGGTTGATCGGGTCCGCGCCCTTTCGATACCGGGGAAGCCGTCCCCGGCGCGATGCCCGGCACACCCCGTTGCGGCGAGGTTGGGAGCAGCCGCCGGGCACCGGGCCCGGCACCGTACGCAGAGGAGCTCCGAGGCCGTGTTCGTCGCCTGGAGGGACCTGAGGTTCGCCAAGGGGCGGTTCGCCCTGATGGGGACCGTCATCGTGCTGATCACCGTACTGGTGGGGCTGCTGTCCGGCCTGACGGCGGGCCTCGGCCGCGAGAACACCTCGGCGGTCACCTCGCTGCCCGCCGACCACCTCGTCTTCTCCGCGCCGGCGCAGGGCGAGGACGTGTCGTTCACCGACTCGCACCTCAGTGCGAGGACCGCGGAGCGCTGGGCCGGTGTGCCCGGGGTGGACCGGGCCGAGCCGCTGGGCATCGCCACCACGAAGGCCGAGTCCGGGGAGCGGAACGCGGCGCTGTCCGCCTTCGGGGTGCGCCCCGGCTCCCGGCTGGCACCGGAATCACGGGTGATCACGGACGGCGCCGCCGTGCTCTCCGAGAAGGCCGCCGACGAGCTGGGCGTACGGGCCGGGGACCGCTTCACGCTGGCCGGGCAGCGGCTGCGGGTCGCCGCCGTGGCGGGCGAGGCGATGTACAGCCACACGCCCGTGGTGTGGACCTCGCTGGACGACTGGCAGCGGGTGGGCGGCGGTCCGGCCGCCGCGCGCGGTACGGGCGGCTCCACCGTCCTCGCGCTGACCACCGAGGGCACCGGGAGCGGCGCTCTCACGGCCGCCGACAAGAAGCTCGGCACGAAGACGGTGAGCTCCGCCGACGCCCTGCAGGCGATCGGGTCCTTCACCGCCGAGAACGGCTCGCTGCAACTGATGCGCGGCTTCCTCTTCACCATCTCGGCGCTGGTCATCGGCGCGTTCTTCACCGTGTGGACGATCCAGCGCAGCGGCGACGTGGCCGTACTGAAGGCGCTCGGCGCCTCGACCCGCTACCTCCTGAAGGACGCGCTCGGCCAGGCCGTCGTTCTGCTGGTGCTCGGTACGGGCCTGGGCACCGCGCTCGCCGCCGGGGTGGGCGCGGCGGTCGGCGGCACCGTGCCCTTCGTGCTGGAGCCGGCCACCGTGCTGGTGCCCGCGCTGATCATGATCGCGCTGGGCGCGGTGGGCGCCGCGCTGTCCATCCGCCGCATCACCTCCGTGGACCCGCTGACGGCCCTGGGCAGCGCCCGATGACGCAGCGCCCGATAACGCAGTGCCCCGTAGCGCAGTGCCCGATGACGCAGCGCCCGATGGCGCGCCACCGCCGCCGTCCCCGTACCGCACCGACCGCCCCGTGGAGCAACCGATGAGCCTGGATCTGACCGATGTGACCCTCACCTACCCCGACGGCGGCACCCGGCTGACCGCGCTGGACGCGGTGTCGCTGCACGTGCCCGCCGGCACCATGACCGCGGTACTCGGCCCCTCGGGGTCGGGGAAGTCCAGCCTGCTGGCGGTGGCCGCCACCCTGATCACCCCGGACCGCGGCACCGTCACGATCGACGGCGTCGACACCACCGGGATGAGCCGGGCGCGGCTGACCGCGCTCCGCCGCGACAAGGTCGGCATGGTCTTCCAGCAGCCCAACCTGCTGCCCTCGCTGACCGCCGCCGAGCAGCTGCAGGCGATGGCCCACCTGGACGGGCGCTCGCCCCGTAAGGCCGCGCCGCGCGCGAAGGAGCTGCTGGCCGCCGTGGGGCTCGCCGGGCAGGCGGACCGCCGGCCGCACCAGCTGTCGGGCGGCCAGCGGCAGCGGATCAACATCGCGCGGGCGCTGATGAACGACCCGGCCGTCCTGCTGGTCGACGAGCCGACCAGCGCGCTGGACCAGGAGCGCGGCGCGGCCGTCCTGGACCTGCTGACCACGCTCACCCACCAGCGGGCCACGGCGACCGTCCTCGTGACGCACGACCGGTCGCACCTGGGCGCGGTGGACGCGGTCGTGGAGGTCCGGGACGGACGGGTCGGTGCGGGGGCACCGGCGGGCGCCTGAGAGCGGCTCCGAGGGCTCCTAGCCCGCGTCCCCCGCCGGCTCGCCCGGCGCGTGCGCGAACAGCTTCAGTACGGGCACGCCGACCTTGTGGCGGGCGCGGGAGGCCCAGTCGCGGTGGAAGAACTCCTCGACGAAGTGCGGGGCGGTCAGCACGATCACCTCGTCCGCGCCCGTCTGGTCGACGACCGACCGCAGCAGGTCCAGCGGATGGTGCTCGACCACCTGTCCGATGGCCTCGGCGCCCGCGTTCCGCAGCTGCTGGAGGGTGTGCGACAGGGCCCGCTCCGCAGGCGGCTCCGCCTCCGCGCCCTCGGGCTCGTCGCCCTCCCGCACCGCCTCGTCGAACTCGCCGAGGGCAACGTCGTCGATGGCTCGCAGCAGCACGTCCTGCTCGCCGCGCGGCTGCATGAGGACGACGAAGGAGACCTCGTCGTCGCCGTGCAGCGTGGTGACGAACTCCACGTCGGCGGGCGACAGAGGCTTCTCGATCATCAATACGCTCGTGAACACGACGGGCGCCCTTCTTCTCCGCTTCATGGACCGCCACGGAGCGGTGGTCCGACAGAAACCATCCTGCCCCGTCCCAGAACGGGGCCTTCGTTCCTTCAGTGTGCCCAATGGGAGCTAAGCGGAACGGGAAATTCCGCCGAACGCCCGGGAGCTGGGGTGAAACGGTTCATGGGCGGCGGTACCTGGTGAACAGGAATCCGTCGTCCTCCAGTACGGATGCCAGCCGGAACCGTTCCGGTACCGCCAGGCCGGGCGCGTTCATGATCCGCGGCGCGTCCCCCACCGTCACCAGCGGCGCGAGCGACAGGCACAGCTCGTCCAGCGCGCCCGCCGCGGCGAACTGGCCGAGCAGCCGCGGCCCGCCCTCCGTCAGCAGCCGGGTCAGCCCCAGCTCCGCGAGCGCGCCGGTCACCCGTGCGGGGTCGACCGCCGTGCCCTCCCCTGCGAAGACCACCTGAGCGCCGGCCGCCCGCGCGGCCTTCACCCGGCTCTCGTCGGCGCCCGCGCCGGTCAGCAGGACCGTGGGCACCAGGGGCTGCGTGAAGAGGGGCAGCGAGAAGTCCAGGTCCAGGCTCGCGCTCACCACGGCGATGGCCGGCGCGGGCCCCTGCCCGGCCGCCGCCCGCCGCGCGGCGAACGCCTCGCGCGCCCTGGCCGGCCGGTACCCCTCCTGGCGCACCGTCTCGGCGCCGGCAACCACCGCGTCGGCCAGCCCGCGCAGCACTCCGAAGATCCGCATGTCGGCGTCGCTCGAGAGGGGCTGCGAGCGGCCTTCATGGTGCGCGGCGCCGTCCACCGAGGACACCATGTTGGCGCGCAGCCAGCCGCTCGACGCCTTCGTGCCGGCCGCTGCCGCGCCCACCGCATCCGGATACGCGTACGCCTCCGCGAGCTCGTCCAAGGTCCATTCCCGGTCTTCCATCCACTCCCGGTACCCGTCCGGCGGCGGCGACACCGCTTCGTCGGCGGTTCCTTGGGACAGTGCGGTTCCGGAGGGCACGGACTGGGCGGGAGAGGGGAACAGACGTCGCATAGGCGGCAGTGTGGCACGGAGACGACCGTGTGACATGCCTCGCTCAGCGGTCCGGCGCGTGCCGTGCAGCGACTACGCTGGAGCGCTGTGTCACCTTCCACGCCCTCGTCGCCCTCGCAGCCCGCTCCGATAACCGGCCAGGCCGCCGCCGGCCCCTCGGACGACGCGGCCCCGGCCGCGCTCACCGCGCGCGCCCCGCACGTTCCCGCCGACCGGCTGGTCGCGGAGATGGTGCCGCCGCCGCGCTTCCAGAGCGCGCGCTTCGAGACGTACATCCCGGACCCGGCGCAGCCCAGCCAGGCCGAGGCGGTGCAGGTGCTCAGCTCCTTCGCGGCGAGCATCGGGGGCGGCCCGAGCTCCTCGGGGAGCAAGCGGCGCTGGTTCTCGAAGAAGCCCGCCGCACCCCAGGGCCCGCGCGGCGTCTATCTGGACGGCGGCTACGGCGTCGGCAAGACCCACCTGCTGGCGTCCCTGTGGCACGCGACGCCGGCCGCACCGGAGCTCAAGGCGTTCGGCACCTTCGTGGAGCTGACCAACCTGGTCGGCGCGCTCGGCTTCCAGGAGACGGTGCGCACCCTCAGTGGCCACCGCCTGCTGTGCATCGACGAGTTCGAACTGGACGACCCCGGTGACACCGTGCTGGTCTCCTCCCTGCTGGCCAAGCTGGTCGAGCACGGCGTGGCACTGGCGGCCACGTCGAACACGCTGCCGGGCAAGCTCGGTGAGGGCCGCTTCGCCGCCGCCGACTTCCTGCGCGAGATCCAGGGCCTGAGCGCCCACTTCCGGCCGCTGCGCATCGATGGCGAGGACTACCGCCACCGCGGGCTGCCCGAGGCGCCTGCGCCGTTCGACGACGCGACCGTCACCCGGGTCGCGTACGCCACGCCCGGCGCCTCGCTCGACGACTTCCCCGGGCTGCTGGACCACCTCTCGAAGGTGCACCCGAGCCGGTACGGCGCGATGTGCGACGACATCCGGGCAGTCTGCCTCACGGACGTACAGGCGGTACCGGACCAGTCCACGGCGCTGCGCCTCGTAGTGCTGGCCGACCGGCTCTACGACCGCGAGGTGCCGGTACTGGCGTCCGGCAAGCCGTTCGACGAGCTGTTCAGCGAGGAGATGCTCAACGGCGGCTACCGCAAGAAGTACTTCCGCGCGATCTCCCGGCTGACGGCGCTCGCCCGGGACGCGAAGCAGCTGACGGAGCGGTAGGTCAGCCAGCGGGCCGGAGCACGGCCCGGAGGCGGGCGCTACGCCCTTCAGGGGTGGTCCACGACACTCTACGCGCGTGGTTCCCGGCGGCCCTGTGACGTGGTACACACGTGCGGTCACATCACCTGTCCGCCAGCAGGGAGTTGCTTCATGTCCACAACACGACGTCAGATCCTTGCAAGAACCGGCGCGGTGGGGGCGGGAATCGCCTTTTCCGGCGCCGTCTCGGAGATCTTCGCCGGTACCGCTGTTGCCCAGTCGACGGGCCGGAGCGGTTACGGACCGCTGGTGCCCGACCCGGACGGCCTGCTCGACCTCCCGAAGGGCTTCCGCTACAAGGTGCTGTCCCGGGAGGGCTCCCCGCTGCTCTCCGGTGAGGGCAAGGTGCCGAGCAACTGCGACGGCATGGCGGCCTTCCGTGGCCGGCGGGGCCACACCCACCTGGTGCGCAACCACGAGAACCGCCAGAAGTCCCGCTCCGCCGTGCCCACCGTGCCCGGTATCACCTACGACCCGATGGCCGAGGGCGGCTGTACGGCCATCGAGGTCGACGCGCACAACGAGGTGGTCTCCGAGCGGGTCGCCATCGCCGGTACCTCCACCAACTGCGCGGGCGGCCCCACCCCCTGGAACACCTGGCTGACCTGCGAGGAGACCGAGTTCAAGGCGGGCGAGGAGGGCTACACCAGGGACCACGGCTTCATCTTCGAGGTCGATCCGTACGACCCGCGGCGCACCGGGGCCGTGCCGCTCACGGACATGGGCCGCTTCCAGCACGAGGCGATCGCGGTCGACCCCCAGGACGGCACGGTCTACGAGACCGAGGACGCCTTCGAGAAGCCGTTCGGGCTCTTCTACCGGTTCCACCCGAACAAGCCGCTGGGCGGCATCGGTTCGCTGCGCGCGGGCGGCCGGCTGCAGGCGATGCGCGTACCGGGGGTGAAGGACCTCTCCGCCATCAAGGAGACCGGCGCGAAGTTCGAGCGCATCGAGTGGGTGGACGTCCCGGACCCGCTCGCGAAGCAGACGCCCATCCGCTTCCAGGACTTCGGTACGAAGGGCATCACGCACGCCCAGAAGCTGGAGGGCTGCTACTGGGGCGGCTCCTGCGTGTACTTCGTGTCCAGCTTCGCGCACCGGGAGGAGGGCTCGGCCGCCGACCACTACGGGCAGGTGTGGAAGTACGACCCGAAGGCGCGCTGTCTGACGCTGGTGGTCGTCTTCGGACCGGACAGCGACCTGCAGCTGCCCGGCGAGTCCCCCGACAACATCTGCCTGGCGCCCAGCGGCGGCCTGATGGTGTGCGAGGACGGCGAGGGCGCGCAGCATGTCTTCGGGCTGACGCGGAAGGGCGTGGTGTACCCGATGGCGCGCGGCCGGCAGAACATCGGGACGCCGGAGGAGCCGGAGTGGGGCGAGTTCGCGGGCGTCACCTTCGCGCCGGACGGGCGCACGATGTACGTGAACTGCTACACGCCGGGGACGACGTTCGCGGTGACGGGGCCGTTCTGACCCCGGTCGCCGTGAGCCCGGAGTGACCGCGCGCCGCCTGTCCGGCTAGCCCGAACAGGCGGCGCGCTGGGCTTCGTGCCACTCGCAGACCGGGCACAGGACGATGCCCGGTGTGGTCTCCGGGTACTCGGTGGGCTCACGGCACAGGACGCACTCGGCGAGCGGGGCGTCTTCGGGCGCGGGGTGCTGGGTGGCGGGCGGCATGGTCCCGAGCCTACTGGCGCCGCCGCTCAGGTACGCCGGGAGCTGAGCGCGCAGGCCGCCGCGACGGCCGCGGCGGCGAGCAGGGCGGCCGCGCCCAGCGGCAGCCAGGGAATGGTCACCGTGCCGTGGACCGAGCCGGTGACCAGACCGCTGACCGCGGCGTTCGCGGGTGAGGCCGCGGTGACGAGCAGCAGCAGGGCGGCCAGCGCACCCGTGGGGACGGCCCATCCGGCACTGCGCAGCACCGGCGGGTTGGCCAGCGCGCCGGCTGCCGTGCCCAGCAGGACGCAGGAGAGCGCCGTGAGCGCCCCGGCGAGGGCCGCGGGCCCCATCGGCACGACGGTGCGGTGATCGGCGCTGTGCGGGTCGGAGACCAGCGCGACGAAGCCCGTACCGAGCGCCCCGAGGACCGTCGCGGCCAGCGCGGCGGTCAGGACGGCCGCCAGGTGCGCGCGGCCGGGGCCCGCGGCCGCCGCGGTGCAGGCCCGCGCCGCGGGCGGTTCACCGGTCACGCAGGCCCGTACGAGCCACACGGCCACGGGCAACAGCGGGGCGGCGGCGTACCCGTACCCGTCCAGCACCGGATCGCCGGCCCGGATGCCGATCGCCACGAAGGCGGCGTACAGGAGGGCGGGCGGCAGCCAGCGGTGCGAGCCGATGAGCAGCGCAAAGTGGTAGCGGAGCAACGGGATCACGGGGTACCGGGCCTCGGTGCGGTCTGGGCGGGGCGGGCGCTCTCGGGGGCCACCGCGTGGATGTGCCACGGCGGACGGGCCGTGAGGAGGGCGTGCAGGAGCGTGTCGGAGTGCGCGGCGGGGACGGTGAGCCGGGTCGTGCCGTCCGGGCCGGGCCCCGTGACGGGTGCGCCAGGGAGGCCGGGCGGCGGGGCGGCACCGGGCGGGCCCTGCGCCACCACGGTCACGCGCGGCCCCGGAGTGGCGCGCGCCGCATACGGAGGCGCGTCCTGCGGGCGCAGGCCCGCGTCCTCGACCCGGTAGCAGGCGTCCGCGGCACCGGCCAGACGGGCCGGGTCGTGGTCGACGAACACGACGGTGCCGCCGGCCGCGACGCGCTCGGCCACGGCGCGGTCGAGGGTGCCGCGCGCCGTGCCGTCCAGGCCGGTCCACGCCTCGTCCAGGACGAGCAGTTCGGGCTCGGCGAGCAGCGCCTGTACGACGGCGACCTTCTGGCTGGTGCCCTTGGAGAGCTCGGCGAGCGGCGTACGGGCGTGCCCCGCCGCCCCGAAGCGCTCCAGCCACTCGGTGGCCCGTCGGGCCGGCGCGGCACCGCGCAGCCCGTGGACGCGCCCGAGGTGGCCCAGGTACTCCAGGGCCGTGAAAGGCAGCGCCGCGGGGAAGCGCTCCGGTACGTACGCGGCGCGCGGGCGTCCCGTGACACGGCCCGTACTCGGCGCGTCGATCCCGGCGAACAGGCGGAGCAGCGTGGACTTGCCGCTGCCGTTCGTGCCCTCGATGCGCAGCAGGGACGCGCGCGGCACTTCGAGGTCGACGTCGCGCAGCACCCAGGGGCCGCGCAGCCCGTAGCGCCGCCCCACCTTGTGCAGCTTCATGCCGGTGTCCGCCTCAGTGCCCTACCCCGCGCCTCAGCCGTTCGAGGACTGGGCGGGCTTCGCCTCGCTGGGCCGTACGATCACGAACCCCTCGCCGTCCAGGCGCAGCTGGACGGCCTCGCCCGAGCCGCCGCGGATCATCGACCCGACGCTCTGCGAGCGGTGCAGCGAGGTCTTCAGCGCGGCGCTCCAGCCGACCACCGCGTCGGTGTCCACGAAGACCGGCAGCTGCGGGCTGACGGGGATGACGATCGGGTTGCCCTCGCACATCACTCCGAGCTGGCCGTGGCCGGTGAACACGGAGTTGAAGAGCCCGCCGCCGGTCATTCCGGCGCCCTTCACGACCTTTATCTCGTAGGACAGGGTGGCGTCGAAGCACAGGATGTTGCGGCCGTTGAGGGTGATGCTGTCCCCGGGGGCGAGGTCGACGATGAAGCAGTTCTGTGCCTCGTGCGCGAACCACACCTCCCCTTGGCCGCGCACGGCCATCAGAGCCAGCCCCTCGCCCGTGACCGCGCGCTTGAGGAACTTGCCCACCCCCTGGCCCTGCTTCTCGAACTGCAGGTTGCCGCGGAAGGCGACCATCGAGCCCTGGCGCGCGTAGCACTCGCCGTCCACCGCGTACTTGATCGACTTGGTGTTCTGCAGGGTCATGCCGGGAGCGGTCGCCGGGGTGACCAAGTTCTCGGACGAGAAGAGTTCGCTCTGCATGGTGAGGATGATCGCCCGGAACTCTCCCCTCCGCCAAGGAAACCGGGGAACGGCTCCGCGCCGGGGATTGTCAGTGCCTGCTGGCAGACTGAAACCGTGAGCAGCACCGAGACCCCACAGACCCCGGCCGTGACGCACGACGAGACGCCGTCCGGCACTCCGCGCCCCGCGGCGGCCGACCGCGACGCGGCACCGCAATTCGTACTGCCGCTGGTCGTCCGGCTGGAGAAGGCCGCGCCGCCGGCGCGCACGGACGCGCTGGAGACGGCCGCGCGGGCGGTTCTCGTACTGCTCTCGGACGAGCGCGCGCTGGACGACGGCGAGTGGGCCGCGGCCGTGCGGGACTGGCAGGACGCCCGCATCCGCAAGGTCGTGCGGCGGGCGCGGGGCGCGGAGTGGCGTCGCGCGACGGAGCTGCCGGGCATCACGGTCACCGGCGGCTCCGCCGAGGTGCGGGTCTTTCCGCCGGTGCCGCTGGACGGCTGGCCCAAGGAGCTGGCCAAGCTCCAGGTCTCCGGTACGGAGCTGGACGACCCGGAGCCGCCGGGCGCGCCCGACCCGGAGGGGCCCGTGCTGTGGCTCAGCCCGGAGCTGCAGATGTCGGCGGGCAAGTCGATGGCCCAGGCGGGCCACGGCGCGCAGCTCGCCTGGTGGGAGCTGTCCGGCGCCGAGCGGGCGGCCTGGCAGGCGGCCGGCTTCCCGCTGTCGGTGCGCACGGCGGAGCCGGACCGCTGGGCGGAGCTGACCCGCAGCGGCCTGCCCGTCGTCCGGGACGCGGGCTTCACGGAGATCACCCCGGGTTCCTGCACGGTTGTCGCCGATCATCCGGCGCTGCGGTAGTCGCGCGGGGCGGGG
>NZ_NHSG01000179.1:0-21319 GCF_020024005.1 Streptomyces purpurogeneiscleroticus | reverse complement strand
TTGTGGGGGTCAGGTGCGGGGGCGGAATCTGTTCCGGATCCCGTACTCAAAGTGGGTTCGCCTCCTCGGCGGTCGGTGGCTGTGTCGGTGGCTTCATGTCGGTGGCGGCACGGGAACTGCGGGCGTGCGGGAACTCACAGGTGCGCGAGCTTTTCCAGTACGGGCGCGGCGGCCCGCAGCGTGGCCCACTCGTCCTCGTCCAGGCCGGAGACCAGCTCGGTCAGCCAGACGTTGCGCCGGCGGCGGCTCTCGTCGAGCATCGCCTCCGCCTGCTCGGTCTGCGTGACGACCTTCTGGCGCCGGTCGTCGGGGTGCGGCTCCAGCCGGACCAGTCCCTTGGCTTCGAGCATCGCCACGATGCGGGTCATCGACGGCGGCTGGACGTGCTCCTTGCGGGCCAGCTCGCCGGGGGTGGCGGTGCCGCAGCGCGCGAGGGTGCCCAGCACCGACATCTCGGTGGGGCTGAGCGATTCATCGACCCGCTGGTGCTTGATCCGGCGGGAGAGGCGCATGACGGCGGATCGCAGCGCGTTCACGGCGGCAGCGTCGTCGCCGAGGGGCAGTTCCGGCATGTTTGTTAGCGTAACTCATTACTCTAACTAAAGAAAGTCGAGAGTCGCCGGTCTTCTTGCATCAGCCACTCATCACCCAAATGAGTGAGTCGTTTCCGGAAAGTGACACCGCGAGGCCGCTCCTGCGGGGACTGTTGGCCGCATGGGATCGAGAGTGCTCAGCCTGCGCATCGACGGTGAGCTTCTGGAGCGCATCGGACAGCACGCCGCCAAACGCGGCATGAGCGTCCAGGATTACGTGATCCGGACGCTCATGCGCGAGGACTTCGACGAACGCTTCGCGACGTCGGTCGAGGAGACGGAACGGTTCTACGCCGCTCCGCCGATATGACGGAACCGCCGGCCGCTACTTCAGGCCCAGCGCCTGCTCGATCGGGTCGAGCAGGAAGTACACCAGGAAGCAGACGCCGACGACGTCCAGCAGCCAGGGGATCTCCTTGAAGCGGCCGGTCGCGGCGCGCAGCAGGATGAAGGCCAGGACGCCGACACCGATGCCGGTGGTGATGCTGTACGTGAACGGCATCGAGACGATCGTCAGGAACGCCGGGATCGCGACGGTGAAGTCGCTCCAGTCGATCTCGCGGACGTTGGACGCCATGATCAGGAAGCCGACGACGAGCAGGGCGGGCGTGGCGGCCTGCGACGGCACGACCGTGGCGAGCGGGGTGAAGACCAGCGTGAGCAGGAAGAGCCCGCCGGTGACCACGTTCGCCAGGCCCGTACGGGCGCCCTCGCCGACGCCCGCGGTCGATTCAACAAAGCAGGTGTTGGCCGAGCAGGAGCCGAGGCCGCCGCCCGCGACGCCGATGCCGTCCAGCATCAGGATGCGGCCCATGCGCGGCAACTGGCCGTTCTTGTCGGCCAGCCCGCTCTCCTCGCCGACGCCGATGATCGTGCCCATCGCGTCGAAGAAGCCGGAGAGCAGCACGGTGAAGACGAAGAGGCAGCCGGTCAGCAGGCCGACCTTCTCGAAGCCGCCGAAGAGGCTGATGTCGCCGACCAGGCCGAAGTCCGGGCTGCCGATGACCGCGTCCGGGATCTTCGGCACGGCCAGGCCCCAGGCGCTGTCCGGGAGGTCCGCGAGGGTGTTGATGACGATCGCGACGGCGGCCATGACGACGATCCCGATCAGGATCGCGCCCTTGATCTTCCGGACGGTCAGGACGAACATCAGCGCCAGGCCGAGCACGAACACCAGCACCGGCCAGCCCTGGAGCTGGCCGCCGGTGCCCAGAGCGAGCGGCACGGTGGTGTGCGCCGAGTCCGGGTTGCGGCTGACGAAGCCCGAGTCGACCAGGCCGACGAGGCTGATGAAGAGGCCGATGCCGATGGCGATGGCGCGCCGCAGCCCGTTGGGGATGGCGTCCATGACGCGCTGCCGCAGGCCCGAGGCGACCAGGATCATCAGCACGATGCCGGCCCAGACGACCATGCCCATCGCGTCCGGCCAGGTCATCTTGGGCGCGAGCTGGAGCGAGACCAGCGCGTTGATGCCCAGACCGGCGGCGAGCGCGATCGGGACGTTGCCGATGACGCCCATCAGGACGGTGGTCACACCCGCGACCAGCGCGGTGGCGGTGACCAGCTGGGCGTTGTCCAGGTGGTGGCCGTTCATGTCCTGACCGCCGGCCAGGATGATCGGGTTGAGGATCACGATGTAGGCCATCGCGAAGAAGGTGGCCAGACCGCCGCGCAGCTCACGGGAGACCGTGGAGCGGCGTGCGGAGATCTGGAAGAAGCGGTCGAGACCGTTCTTGGGCTCGGGCGTGGCGCCGGACGGGGAATCGGCGTCGGCCTGGGTGGTGGCCGGGGTGGGCATGGGTGGTGACCTCAGTGGTACGGGCCTCGGGAGGCGCGGCGGTCCGGGACCCGGACCACACAACGATCGGATCAGCTTTGTTCTATCAGACGACAGAAACCGGTCAGATCGGGAACGGTTCAGTATGAAACAACAAATCGTTGATCGCTATCTCCGCGCGTAGACCCTTGTGGCGGCTGGGGCGCAGGGGCTCGGAGAGGTGCCGCACACAGGCGGTCGGCCGACCGCCGTAAGCTTGCCCGTATGTGGAAGAAGTCCGAACTGCGCGAGGCACCCGCTCCCCTGGAGGGGCCCGTCGTCGCCACCATCACCGGCGGCACCGTCATCTGGTTCGTCCTCTTCCTGGCACAGCTCCCCTTCTACGGCTGGTTCGCCGACGAGGGGCACACGTGGTGGGTGTGGACGTGCCTGGCCGGCGGCCTCCTCGGGCTCCTCGGCGTCTGGTACGTGCGCCGGCGCGACGCGGCCATCAAGCGGGACGCGGCGGCCAGGCGCAACGCCGCCGCGGCCACACCGGACGCCTGATAGCCGGGTGAACCGGGCGTCCGGCCCGTAGCGTCGGACGCATGACGGAACGGGCGCAGCCCCCTCAGCCCCCACAGTCCGCAGCCGAGTACTCCGCCACGGCGCCCCCGCGCGCCCACGGCGGGCTGACCGCCGCCGAGGTCGCGGAGCGGGTGGCCCGCGGCGAGATCAACGACGTTCCCGTACGGTCCTCGCGCTCCGCCGTCGACATCGTCCGCGCGAACGTCCTCACCCGCTTCAACGCCATCATCGGCGTCCTCTTCGCGGTCATCCTGGTCATCGGCCCGATCCAGGACGGCCTCTTCGGCTTCGTCATCGTCGCCAATACCGGCATCGGCATCATCCAGGAGCTGCGCGCCAAGCGGACGCTGGACCGGCTCGCCGTCATCGGCGAGTCCCGGCCGACCGTACGCCGCGACGGCACGGCCACCGAGGTGCACTCCTCTGAAGTCGTCCTCGGCGACCTCATCGAGCTGGGGCCCGGCGACAAGGTGATCGTCGACGGCGAGGTGGCCGAGGCGGACGGGCTGGAGATCGACGAGTCGCTGCTCACCGGCGAGGCCGACCCGGTACCGAAGCGGCCCGGCGACCCGGTGCTCTCCGGCAGCTTCGTGGTCGCGGGCGGCGGCGCCTTCACCGCCACGAAGGTCGGCCGCGCGGCCTACGCGGCGCAGCTCGCCGAGGAGGCGTCCCGCTTCACCCTCGTCGACTCCGAGCTGCGCAGCGGGATCAGCATGATCCTGAAGTACGTCACCTGGATGATGGTCCCGACGGCCGTCGGCCTCGTCCTCAGCCACCTCTTCACGCTGAACATGGCGGGCGACGACGCGGTCCGCCGGATGGTCGCCGGCATCGTCCCGATGATCCCCGAGGGCCTGGTGCTGCTCACCTCGGTCGCCTTCGCCATCGGCGTCATCCGGCTCGGCCGCAAGCAGTGCCTGGTCCAGGAGCTGCCCGCCATCGAGGGCCTGGCCCGCGTCGACGTGGTCTGCCTGGACAAGACCGGGACGCTCACCGAGGGCGGCATGGACGTCAGCGAGCTGCGGCCGCTGCACGGCGCTGACGAGGAGTACGTACGGCAGGTGCTCGGCGCGCTCGGCGAGTGCGACCCACGGCCGAACACCTCGCTGCAGGCAGTCATCGACGCGTACCCGGCGGACGACGGCTGGCGCTGCACGGAGTCGCTGCCGTTCTCCTCCGCCCGCAAGTACAGCGGCGCGTCCCTCAACGGGCCCGACGGCGAGAGCTCGACCTGGCTGCTCGGCGCCCCCGACGTGCTGCTCCCGGAGGGCGACGGCACGCTCGCCGAGACCGACGGCCTCAACTCCCGCGGCCTGCGCGTCCTGCTGCTGGCCCGCGCGGAACGCGAGCCGGCCGACCCCGCCGTGACCGAGCACCTCACGCCCACCGCGCTGGTCGTCCTGGCCCAGCGGCTGCGCGCGGACGCGCCCGACACGCTGCGGTACTTCGCCGAGCAGCGGGTCCGCACGAAGGTGCTCTCCGGCGACAACGCCGTCTCGGTCGGCGCGGTCGCCGCCGAACTGGGGCTGCCGGGCGCGCACAGCCCGGTGGACGCGCGCCGGCTGCCCGCGGAGCAGGAAGCGCTGGCCGGGGCGCTGGAGGACGGTACGGTCTTCGGCCGGGTCACGCCCCAGCAGAAGCGCGGCATGGTCACGGCCCTCCAGTCGCGCGGCCACCACGTCGCGATGACCGGCGACGGCGTGAACGACGTACTGGCCCTGAAGGACGCCGACATCGGCGTCGCGATGGGCACCGGCTCCGAGGCGACCCGGGCGGTCGCCCAGATCGTGCTGCTGGACAACAGCTTCGCGGCGCTGCCCGCGGTCGTCGCCGAGGGCCGCCGCGTCATCGGCAACATCACCCGCGTCGCGACGCTCTTCCTCACCAAGACGGTCTACTCGGTCCTGCTCGCGCTGCTCGTCGCCTGCTGGCAGATCCCGTACCCGTACCTGCCGCGCCATCTGACGCTGCTGTCCACGCTGACGATCGGCGTACCGGCCTTCTTCCTGGCTCTCGCGCCCAACAAGGAGCGGGCGCGCCCGCACTTCGTACGGCGCGTCATGCGGTACGCGATCCCCTCCGGGCTGATCACCGGGGCCGCGGCCTTCGCCATGTACCTGCTGGCCCGCGGCCATTACTCGGGGCCGCACGCCCTCCAGTCCGAGACGAGCGCGGCGACGCTGACGCTGTTCCTCACCGCGCTCTGGGTACTGGCGATCATCGCCCGGCCGTACACGTGGTGGCGGATCGGCCTGGTCCTCGCGATGGGCGCGGGCTTCCTCGTCGTCCTCGTGACGCCGTGGCTGCAGACGTTCTTCCAGCTCCGGCTGGTCGGGACGACGATGCCGTGGGCGGCCGTGGGGATGGCCACGGCCGCCGGAATCGCCCTTGAGGGCGCGTGGCGGTGGGTGGGGCGGCGGCCCACCGCCTGACGGTCAGTCGAACCAGCGGGCCCGGGCCAGTTCCTCCGTGCGCGTCGGGTCCTCCAGCAGGGCCGCCACCTCGAAGCGGCGCGGCCACTGGCCGGTGGCCCAGGCCAGCCCGGCCGCCACGCCCTCGAACGTGGCCGCGTGCACCGTGCCGTCGGCGGCGCGCCGCCAGTCCAGCTCGGTGTCCCCGGTGTCCATGGCCACCAGCAATTCGTCGTGCTCCACGTACGTACCGGGCGTGTCCGGGCCGAGCAGCGCGCGTACCGCGTCCGGCACCTCGCGTACCGTGCCCTCGCTGCGTACTTCCGCGGGGAACTCCTCGCTCAGCCGCCGTACCTGGAGCAGCTCGGCCAGAGACGCGGCGCGTACGGGACCGACCGGCAACAGCGGCAGTTCCCCGGCGAGCGGCAGCAGGTCGGGCGCGTCCGCGATGACCGCGTCGGCCGCGTCCACCACCCGCACCGCGTCGCCCGCCACGGCCCGCAGCTCGTCCGGCAGCGTGACCTGCTCGGGGTCCAGCCCGGCCAGCTCGCCGTACAGCGCGTGCAGCTGAGCGGCCGTCACCTCGGCGTCCTCGTCGGCCAGCCGGGCGAGCAGCTCGGCGGCGCCGCCCGGCTCGTCCAGGAGGGCCGCGACCGAGGTCCGTACGCCCAGCGCGCGCAGCACCTGGGCGTCCACGTCACCGGCGTCCGCCGCCTCGTACAGGCCCGCGAGCAGCGGATCGCCGCCCGCGGAGCGCAGCCCGGCGGGCCGCCGGCCGTCGAGGACGGGGTGGCCGCGCAGCCACCACGCGGCGTACGGGCGCACCGACTCGGTCGTGCCGTCCGGGAGCAGTACGCGTACCGGGGCGGTCAGCGCGTCGCGCAGCGGCGGCCGCGAGAGCATGGCCAGCACCTGCGGCCAGGCGTCGTCGTCGACCAGATCGAGGTCGCGGACGGCGACGATCTCGGTGGCGACCGGCGGTACGGGGGTCTCGGGCAGGCCGTCGAGGACGTCCTCGCACCAGACGTCGACCGCGTCCAGCAGGCCGACGTCGTCCGGCTCGGCGAAGTCGCCGTCGCGGGGCTCCAGCTCGTCCGGGTCCAGGACCACGTCCTGGGCGCGGACCAGCGCGAAGTCGGCGAGCACGCCCACGGCGGTCAGCGGCTGCTCGCCCCAGCGGGCCGCCAGCTCCTCGTCCACACAGGCCAGTTCGCCCGACCGGATGACCCGCTCGAACGCGCTGCCCGGGTAGACCAGCTCCCCGGCCGGGGCCGGCTCGCCGTCCTCGTCGAGCAGCGCCAGCGCGCCCAGCCACGGCTCGTCGCCCGGCGCGAGACCGGCGTCGCGGACCAGCCCGAGCACGGCCTCGGCCAGCTCCTCGCCGCTCAGGGCGCCGCCGGGGCCGCCCGCCGTCTCCTCGTCGAAGACGTCGTACTCGTCCTCGGCCGCCTCCAGGGAATGCGCGACCGCGGCGCGTACCTGAGGGGTCTGCAGCACCGCGCGCGGCGTGGCGGGCACCGCGCCCAGCTTCTCCAGCAGCGGGTGCACCGCGTCCGGGTGCGCGACCTTCAGGCCGAGCCGGGCCAGGGTGCGGTGCCGGGCCTCGGTGTCCGGCCGGTCCTCGCGGACCGGCAGCAGGACCTGGCGGGGCCCGATCGTCGTGCGCCCGTCCGCGAGCGGAACGGGCAGGCCGCTGAGCCGGTCCGGGTCGGTCCCGGCCAGCGACTCGTACAGCCGCCGCCACCAGGACGGCGTGCGCTCCACTCCGGCCAGCCGGTCGATGACCTCGCCCAGCGGTACCCGGGCCACGTCCAGCGCGCGCAGCTCGGGCCGCCGCTCCAGGCCCGCGGGCAGCAGGCTGGGGAAGAGCTCGGCCAGTACGGCGACGGTCTCGGCGCCAGCGCCCTCGGCCAGCTCGGCCTCGACGGGGCGCAGCACGTACGGGCCCTCGGGCTCGGTGCCCGCCGGCTCGTCGGCCTCCGGCCACGTGCCGAGCGCGCGGTCGGCCTCCCGGCGCAGCGCGGCGCCCGTCCCGGCACTGGGCAGGAACGGCACGCGGGGCAGCCGCTCCAGCACGAGCCGGCGCAGCTCGCCGTCCAGGCCGCCCTTGCCCAGCGGCCCGGGCACCAGGTCGATGGTCCCGACGGAGACCGGCTCCCAGTCGCGCAGCAGCGTGGCGTAGGTGTCGGCGGCGCGCTCGGCGAGGAAGTCGGCGAGCGGGCCCGGCGCGACGTGCCGGCGGGTCGGCTCCAGCGGGAACGAGGCGATGAGCAGCGCGGGCAGGCCGAGCGGCTCGTCCGTGGGGGTCGGCGCGTGCACGACGGGCGCGGTGGCCGGGCGTACCGGCTCGCCCTCCGCGTCCACCGGCACCGCCCAGGTCACCGACCAGGCGGGCCGCAGCCGCTCCTCGACGGGGCGGTCGGCCAGCAGCGCGGGCTCCAGCGGGCCGCCGTCGGTGGCCACCCGCCACCGCGCCGTGCCGCGCGCGCTGTCCTCGACGACGACGTACGGGCCGTCGGCGCCGCGCCGCAGCTCCCGTACGCCCTCCGGAGTCTCGATCACCACCTCGGCCAGCCCCGGCAGGGTCAGCAGCAGCGCGTCGTCGACAGCGGTCAGCAGACGGTGCGTCAGGTCCTCGGCGGCGCCGTCCCGCAGCGGCAGCACCACCGCGGTGTCGTACCCCTCCGGCGCCGTGCCCTCGGCGGGCAGCGGCAGCCGCAGCAGCGGTACGTGGCCCTCGCGGCGCCGCAGTTCGCTGCCCAGGCCCGGGCTGTGGGCCGCGACGTCCATGGCCATGGAGCGCGCCTCGGCCAGCGACCAGCGCACCCCGCCGGTCCGCCCGACCACCGCCGGCTCGTCGCTCACCGCCAGTACGGCAGCGAAGCCGACGCCGAAGCGGCCGACCGCGCCGGCCGAGGCGTCGCTGTCCCGCTTGGCGGAGGCGCGCAGGGTGGAGAGCGATTCGACGCCCGTGGCGTCCAGCGGCGCACCGGTGTTGGACGCCACGAGCACGGCGTGCTCGCCGTCCTGGCCGGGGTGGAGCGTCAGCCGCAGCCGCCCGGGGACGTCGGCGCGTGCCGCCGCGTCCGCCGCGTTCTGCGCCAGCTCGACCACGAGCCGGTCGCGGTAGCCGCCGAGCGCGAGGTCCTCCTCGGCATTGGCGTCCTCCCGGAACCTGGCCGGGGAGCCGGCCCAGGCGTCCAGCACGCCCCGCCGCAACCGGGCGGCTCCGAAGGGGTCCGCACCATCGACGGGATTGTGGACGGTCGCCCTACGGCTCACGACTGCTCCCTCGCACACAGCTTCCCGCCCAGCGGCGGCTTCACGTGTCATTCTTCCGCCTCGGGTGCCCCGGATCCGGCCGGGGTACGACACGCCGATCCGGCCAGGCCGTGAACGAGGCCGGGCAGGCGTCAGCGGTGGCGCGGTGGCCCTTCGGGCCCGGCTGTGGCCGGGCCCCGGCCGGTATCAGCTGTGGCCGAGCTCTTCGGCCGGCTCGCCCTCGGAGACCGAGCCGCTCGTGCGGTCCGGGCGGAGCGGCATCGGCTCGACGACCGTCTCGTCGATGACCGGCGGCGCCGGGCGCGGCGGCTTCGGCATCACGGCGGCTTCGGAGTGCCCGCCGCAGCCGTACGCCAGCGAGACGACCCGGCCGTCCGCCGGGGAGAACTCGTTCGCGCAGACGCCGAACGCCTGCCGCAGCGAGCCGGCGAGCGGTACAAGGAAACCGCAGCTCATGCAGGCGGCGGGGGCGGCCTGGGCCATTGGGGTCTTGGCGCCGTACGCCTCCTCCCAGCGGTCGGCCGCGGTGTGCAGGCCGTACCGGGAGAGCACCCGGGCGCGGCCCATGCCCAGCTCCTCGGCGACCGCGGCGATGCTGCCGCGGGCCGGTGCCGTCGCCTGGTGCGCGGGGGTGCCGGCGAGCACGTCCGCGTCCTCGGCCTCGGCCAGCTCGGCGAGCGGGCCCCTGGCCGCCTCGGCGGCCTCGTCGGCCCGCGTGGTGTCCGCGGCCCCGTCGCCCTGCTGCGCGGCCCGTGCCGCGTCCGCGAGGTCCGCCGCCGTGGGGCCGGCCGCGGCGGCGTCCGGCGAGCCGGGGGCGACCGGCGACACGCCCACGCCGCCGTTGTCGCCGAAGGTCTCGTCGGCGGCGAACCCGGGCTCCAGCCGCAGGTCGTCCGCCTCCGTGGGCAGCAGGTCGCCCGGGCCCATGTCGCCGGGGCGCAGCCGCTCGCTCCACGGCACCCACTCCGGGGCCAGCAGCGCGTCGGGCCCGGGCAGCAGCACCGACTCGTCGAGCGTGACGACCTTGGCGCGGGAGGCACGGGCGACCGTCACGGCCCAGCGCCAGCCTCGGTACCCAGGCTCCCGGCATTCGAACAAATGGGTGACGACCCGGTCCCCGTCGGCCACGGCGTCGACGTGCTCACCGACCATGCCCGGGAGGGCGGCCTCCTCGGCCGCCTCACGGGCGAGTTCGACGGCCTCGGCGCAGAGGCGGTCGGGCGTACGGCTTCGCATCGCAGCACTCACAAGAATCGATTCTCTCTTCCACGCCGTCTCACGAGCGCGCCGGCCGGAGCCGTCCTGATCCTGTCCGGACGACCGACGGGCCGGGGCGGGCGGAGCGGACCTGGGGACCGCGTCGACGTCCGCGCCCGATCAGCCCTCCAGAAGCAGCGCGTCTCTACGAACCATTCTGCGGGATCGTGGCAAGGCGCGCGGCCAAGAGCGACCGCCGGTGGCGCGCTACACACGCTACCCCTTCAATCGTGTACGACCCCCCGGCGGGAGCGGCAAATGTCACCGGCAGCCGCCACGGGCCCCTCCGCCACGCCCGCAGAACCCGGGCAGGGCCCCATGGAAACCCATTGAAACTCATGGAAACTGCCATCAGTTGGGCGAGTTGAGGCAGCGTTTGGGGCAGTATGACGACGTGGCCGCCGCCAGGGCATCGACCAAGGGCAGAGGCGGCCCGGTCCGTGGCGCGGGCCGGGCCGCGGGGCGCGCGGGCCGCGCGTGCCGGACTGCCGGGGCCGCGGTGCGCCGGCCTTTCGCCGCCACCGGGCGCGGCATCCGCCGGGCGACACACGCGCACGGCGCGGGCGAGTCGGGCCTCGGCAAGCTGATCGAGCTGCACGCGGTGAACTCCGCGGGCGACATGCTGATCACCGTCGCGCTCGCCTCGACGGTCTTCTTCTCCGTCCCCACGGACCAGGCGCGCGGCCGGGTGGCCCTGTATCTCGCGGTCACCATGGCCCCCTTCGCCCTCCTCGCGCCCGTCGTCGGGCCGCTGCTGGACCGGGTGCCGCACGGCCGGCGCGCCGCGATGGCCGGGGCGATGCTGGCCCGCGCGGTGCTGGCGCTGACCATGTCGGGCGCGGTGGCCACCGGCGGGCTGGAGCTGTACCCGGCCGCGCTCGGCGTGCTGGTGTCCTCCAAGGCGTACGGCGTGGTGCGCTCGGCGGTGGTGCCCAGACTGCTGCCGCACCGCTTCTCGCTCGTGAAGGCCAATTCGAGAGTCACCCTCGCGGGGCTGCTCGCCACCGGCGTGGCGGCCCCGCTGGGTGCCGGACTGCATCTGCTCGGCCCGGCCTGGCCGCTGTACGGCGCGTGCGTGGTGTTCGGCGTGGGCGCGTTCCTGTCCTTCACGCTGCCGCACAAGGTGGACTCGGCCCGGGGCGAGGCGCCGGCTCCGCTGGCGGCGGGGCAGCGGCGCCGGCGCCCCCGGCCCGGGCTGCGGACGGTCGGCCGCTCCGTCCTGCACGGCCTCCAGGCCAACGCCGCACTTCGTGCGCTCTCCGGCTTTCTCATCTTCTTCCTGGCGTTCCTGCTGCGCGAGCAGCCGCTGGGCGGGCTGAGTCCGGCGCTGTCGCTGGGGCTGGTGGCGGTCGCGGCGGGCGCCGGGAACGCGCTGGGCACCGCGATCGGGGCCTGGCTGCGGGCCCGCGGCCCGGAGGTGATCATCGCGGTGGTGCTGGCGCTGGCCCTGGGCGTCACGGCCACCGCGGCCGCCTTCTACGCCGTACTGGCGAGCGTGGTGGTGACCGCCACCGCCGCGGCGGCCGGGCTGTGCCAGGCGCTGGCGAAGCTGTCGCTGGACGCGCTGATCCAGCGGGACGTGCCGGAGTCGTTCCGGACGTCCGCGTTCGCGCGGTCCGAGACGGTGCTGCAGCTGTCGTGGGTGGTGGGCGGCGGGCTGGGCATCGCGCTGCCGCTGCACGGCGTGCTGGGGCTGGCGGTGGCCGCGGCGGTACTGGCCCTGGCGGCCGCCATGACCGTGCGGGGACTGCTGACGGCGGACCGCCACGGTGGTGCGGCGCGCGCCCGCGTGGCGTGATGCACGGCGCGCCGCACGCGCCCGCGTGGCGTAACCCGCGGCACACGAAGCAGCGCGCACCGTACCCCGGCGACGTGCGGGCCCGGCGGCCAGATAGCCTGCCCGCATGACCGCGTTCTCCTCCTCGCTCCGGGGCAAGGGCCGCCGTGCCGCCGCCGCCGCGGGCGCCGTGTCCCTGGGACTGCTCGTCCTCTCCGCCTGTGACCAGCCCACGCCGCGGGCCACCGTGACCGCCGGCCAGGACACCGTCACCGCTGAAGCCTCGTGCTACGAGGACGGCAAGACCCTCGGCGACCTCACTGCCAAGAAGAAGGCGGAGCAGGCGAAGTTCGAGAAGTGCCTGACCTCCGAGCCGGACCAGACGCTCACCGTGCACCCCGGTGACAAGGTGCGCCTCGGCGTCGAGCCGGACATGGCCGAGCAGGGGTGGATCGCGATGTCGAACGGCATGCCGATGACCAGCCTCAGCAAGCAGACCTACACCTCGATCGACGGGGACCAGGTCTTCTACAACCAGCAGACCCGCCAGATGTCGGACTCCACGACGATCTCGATCATGACGTCCAAGGGCGGCAAGTACACCGGCATCTGGAACATCAAGCTCAACCGCGCCTCGTCCTGAGTGCCGCTCCTGAGCCGCCCGGTCCCCTGATGCACATCCTGGTCGTCACCGCCGTCCCCGCCGAACGCGACGCGGTCACCGCCGCGACGGCGGGACGGCCCGAGCGCATCCCCGTACCGGGCGGCTTCGAGCTGCACCGCGCAGGGCAGCACGAATCTCCTGCGGGCCCGTACGTCCTCGACGCCGTCGCCGCGGGCGTGGGCCCGGCGGCCGCCGCGGCCGGTACCGCCACCGCGCTGACCGCTGCCGCACTCGGCGGCCGCTCTTACGATCTCGTCGTCTCCGCCGGTATCGGCGGCGGTTTCCAGCCCGCCGCACCGGTCGGCGCCCTCGTCGTCGCAGACGAGATCGCCGCCGCCGACCTCGGCGCCGAGTCCCCCGACGGCTTCCTGCCGGTCACCGCGCTCGGCTTCGGTACGGACACGCACCGCCCGCCCGAGGACCTCGTGGCGGCCGTCGCCGCGGCCACCGGCGCGCTGCCCGGCACCGTCCTCACCGGCTCCACCGTCACCGGCAGCACGGCCCGCGCCCAGGAGCTGGCGGCCCGCCACCCGCGCGCGCTCGCGGAGGCGATGGAGGGCTTCGGCGTCGCCGAGGCCGCCGCCGCGCACGGCGTACCGGTGCTGGAACTCCGTACGATCTCCAACCCCGTCGGCCCGCGGGACCGCGCCGCCTGGCGGATCGGGGAGGCGCTCGCCGCCCTCACCGCCGCCTTCGCCGATCTGCCGCGAGCCCTGTCCGCAAGGAGCACGCCATGAGCCAGGCGCTCAGGATCGCGTTTTCGCCCTGCCCGAACGACACGTTCGTCTTCCACGCGTGGACGCACGGCAAGGTCCCCGGCGCCCCGGCGCCCGAGGTCACCTTCGCGGACATCGACCTCACCAACGGCATGGCCGAGCGCGGCGAGCTGGACGTCCTGAAGGTGTCCTACGCCGAACTGCCCTGGGTCCTGGACGAGTACGCGCTGCTGCCCTGCGGCGGCGCGCTGGGCCGCGGCTGCGGCCCGCTCGTGCTGACCAAGGATGCGGCCGCCCCGGCGGACCTGGCGGGCCGTACGGTCGCGGTGCCCAGCGAGCGCTCCACGGCCTACCTGCTGTTCCGGCTGTGGGCCGCGGACCAGGTGCCCGGCGGCGTGGGCGAGGTCAAGGTCCTGCCGTTCGACGAGATCATGCCCGCCGTGCGGGACGGGCTCGTCGACGCGGGGCTCGTCATCCACGAGGCCCGCTTCACGTACCAGAACTTCGGTCTGACCTGCCTGGCCGACATGGGCGAGCACTGGGAGACCACGACCGGGCTGCCGATCCCGCTCGGCGCGATCATCGCCAAGCGGTCGCTGGGCGAGGAGCGGCTGCGCGAGCTGGCCCGCACGATCACCACGTCCGTACGCATGGCGTGGGACGACCCCGAGGCTTCGCGCGACTACGTCCTGGAGCACGCGCAGGAGATGGACCCGGCCGTCGCGGACCAGCACATCGGGCTGTACGTGAACGAGTTCAGCGCGGACCTGGGCGAGGACGGCTACGCGGCGGTGCGCGGGCTGCTCACCCGCGCCGCGGCCGAGGGGCTCGTACCGCCCCTCGCGCCGGACGCGCTGAAGTTCGTATGACGTTCGTATGACGGGTGCCCCCGCGGGAGACCGCGGGGGCACGTCCGTTGCGCCCTGTTCGGATGTTCGGTCCTGCTCAGACGTCCAGCTGGTCGGCGACCGCGCGCAGCATGCCCGCGATCTTGCCGCCGTGTGCCTTGTCCGGATAGCGCCCGCGCTCCAGCTGCTGCGCGACGCCTTCCAGGAGCGTCGTGAGGTCCTGCACGATCGACGCGAGCTCGTCGGGCTTGCGCCGCTGGGCTGCCGCGATCGATGGCGCGGGGTCGAGGAGGGTCACCGAAAGCGCCTGGTCACCGCGCTGGCCCGCCACCACGCCGAATTCGACGCGCTGGCCCGGCTTGAGTGCGTCCACGCCGGCGGGCAGCACCGAAGAGTGCACGAAGACGTCACCGCCGTCGTCGCGGGAGAGAAAGCCGAAGCCCTTCTCGCTGTTGAACCACTTGACCTTGCCGGTAGGCACGTCTGTCCTCGTCCTCGTACTCGTCGGGAAAACTTGGGGTAGCTGCGCACACAACAGCTCTGGATAGCAGTGCAGCGGGTCTGCGACCCGCCGCTACCCAAGGCTAATGGTCCGGGGCCTGGTGACAAGACGTCGCCGGGTGGTTCCTCAGCGCTTCCGGCCGGGGACTTACCCTGGTCGTGTGTCTGACAATCCTTCCGTGCGGGGTGCGACCCCGGCGACTCCCGAAGGTCCGCGCGCCGGGGACCTGCTCGTCCGGATCGGCGCGATCGTGTTCCTTATTGGCGCCTTCGCCACGCTCGCGACGATGGCGCCCCTTTTCCTCGGGTCCGACCCACTGCCCTGGGTCTTCTACTGGATGTGCATGCTCATGGGCGCGGGCTTCCTGATCGCCGCCGCCGGTGTGCTGCGCTCGGTCGCGGCCCAGCGCCGCCAGGCGCGCGAGGCGTCGGCTCAGCCGCGCGAGGCGTCCGCGAGGTAGCCCTCCAGCCAGGCCGGGAAGGCGGCGAGGCCCGGCAGTACGACATCCGCGCCGGCCGCCCGCAGCTCCTCCTCGGAGCACGGCCCGGTGGCCACCGCGACCGAGAGCGCGCCCGCCGCCCGTGCGCCGCGCACGTCGCCGGTGTGGTCGCCCACGTAGATGCTCGCGCCGTACTCGCGCAGCGCCTCGGCCTTGCCCTCGGCCCACAGCGAGCCGACGACCGCGTCCGCGTGGATGTCCAAGTGCTTCAGGTGCAGCTTGGCGTTGGGCTCGTACTTGGCGGTGACGACGATGGCGCGGCCACCGAGGCGCTGTACGCCCTCGATCGCCTCGCGCGCGCCTTCCATGGCGAGCGTGCCGGTGATGGCGTGCTCGGGGTAGAGCGCGCGGTAGCGGTCGGCGATCTCGGCGACCTGGTCCTCGGGGAACCAGTTGCGGATCTCCTGCTCCAGCGGCGGCCCGAGCCGGGTGGTCACGAGGTCGGTGTCGATGTACGTACCGGTGGCCGCGGAGAGCGCGGCGTAGGCGTCCTTGATGCCCGGACGGGAGTCGATCAGGGTCATGTCGAGGTCGAATCCGACCGTCAAGGTATGCGTGGCCATGGCACCCATTGTGCCTCTGGTCCTGAGGGCCACATTCCGTACACTTAGCGTAGCCTTACCTTCATCCTCTGCAGGCGTACGACTCCGCACGGCTGCGTACGTACCCATCTGAACACTGCGCTCCCGCGAAATGGAACCGATGTCGTCAGTCGCCCTGGCCGGCAGCTCCAGAAGCCCTCTGGTGCGACGCCGCATCTGCTGGACTGCCGCGGCGGCACTCGCCCTGCTGCTCGCGGTGCTCCTCTCCCTCGCGGTCGGCAGCCGCGCCTTCCCGCCGCGCCAGGTGATCGACGCGCTGCTGTACGGCGGGGAGAGTGAGGCCGCCCAGGTCGTGCTCTTCCTCCGGCTGCCGCGCACCCTCGTCGGGCTGCTGGTCGGCGCCGCGCTCGCGCTGGCCGGCACGGCGATGCAGGGCATCACCCGCAACCCCATCGCCGACCCCGGCATCCTCGGCATCAGCCAGGGCGCCTCGGCCGCCGTGGTCCTGGCCATCGCCTTCGCCGGCGTCCACTCGCTCTCCGGCTATGTCGGCACCGCCTTCGTGGGTGCCGCGCTCGCGGCCGTCTTCGTGTACGCGATCGCCGCGCGCGGCCGCGGCGGCGCCACCCCCGTCAAGCTCGCGCTGGCCGGCGCCGCGATCAACGCGCTGCTGGTCGCGGTGACCATGGCCGTGCTCACCACCAAGTCCGCCGCGCTGGACGAGTTCCGGTTCTGGCAGGTCGGCTCGCTGACCGGCCGGGACGCCGCGGTGGCCGCCCAGATCTGGCCGTTCCTGCTGGTGGGCGCGGTACTGGTACTGGCCGTCGCGCGCGGCCTGGACGCCCTGGCGCTCGGCGAGGACGTCGCCAAAGGACTCGGCCAGAAGGTCGCCACCGTACGGATCGTGGGCGGGCTGGGCGCCGCCGTGCTGACCGGCGCGGGCGTCGCGGCGGCCGGACCGGTCGCCTTCGTCGGCCTGGCCGTGCCGCACCTGGCCCGCGCGCTGGTCGGCAGCGACCACCGCTGGGTGCTGCCGATGGCCGCGCTGCTCGGCCCGGTGATGGTGCTGATCGCCGACACCGTGGGCCGGCTCCTCTTCCCGCCCTCGGAGGTGCCCGCCGGCGTGATGACCGCCCTGATAGGCGTCCCGTTCCTGGTCGCCCTCGTGCGGCGGAAGGCGGTGGCCGCATGACCTCCGCCGCTCCCGCGCCCGCCGCTCCCCCCGCGATACGCCCCGCCGGATACGCGCTGCTGCGCGCCGGCAAGGCCGCGTTCCTGATCCACCGGCGGGCCACGGCCGTCGCCGCCGTACTCCTCGCGGTACTGGCCGCCGCCTGCGTCGCGTACCTGTCGCTCGGCGAGCGCTCCGTGCCGCCCGGTGAGGTGCTCAAGGTCGTACTGGGGCAGCCCTCGCCGCACGAGCTGGTGGTCGGCACGCTGCGGCTGCCGCGGCTCTGCGTCGGGCTGCTGGCCGGCGCCGCCTTCGGCGTGGCCGGCGCGCTCATCCAGACCATCGCGCGCAACCCGCTCGCCAGCCCCGACATCATCGGCATCACCCAGGGCGCGAGCGCGCTGACCGTCGGCGCGATGACCTTCGGCGTCGGCTCCTACGCCGTACTGCCGTACCTGTCCGTCACGGGCGGCCTGCTCGCCGCGGTACTGGTGTACGTCTTCGCCTGGCGCGGCGGCCTGCACGCCACCCGCTTCGTCCTCATCGGCATCGGCTTCGCCGTCGCGCTGCGCTCGGTCACCCAGCTGTTCCTGACCAAGGGCGACTACCTGGTGGCGCAGAAGGCCCAGGTCTGGATGGTCGGCTCGCTCAACGGGCGGGGCTGGGCCGAGGCCGTCCCGCTCGCCTGGGCACTGCTCGTACTGATCCCCTTCGTGCTGTGGGCGGCCCGCGCGCAGCGCACCGTCTCGATGGACGACGACACCGCGACGGCGCTGGGCGTACGGCTGGGGCGCACCCGGCTCGGCCTCGCGACCCTCGGCGTCCTGCTGGCCGCGCTGGCCACCGGGGCCGCGGGCCCGGTCGACTTCGTGGCGCTGCTGGCGCCGCAGATCGCCCGCCGGCTGACCCGTACGGCACAGATACCGCTGCTGTGCTCGGCGCTGCTGGGCGCGTGCGTCGTGGTCCTCGGCGACCTGCCGGCCCGCATGCTCTTCGCGCCGACCGAGCTGCCGGTCGGCGTGCTGACGGCGGCCATCGGCGCCCCGTACCTGATCTATCTGCTCGTGAGAGGGCACAGCGTCCGGCGCCGTGCCGCGGGAGGAACAGCGTGACCACCACCGGCGACCGCACCGCGAGCAGGCTCACCGCGCGCGGCCTGACCCTCGCCTACGAGGACCGGACCGTCGTCGACGGGCTGGACCTGGACGTGCCGCACGGCGCCGTCACCGTCATCGTCGGCCCGAACGCGTGCGGCAAGTCCACCCTGCTGCGGGCCCTGGGACGGCTGCTGAAGCCGCGCGCGGGCGCGGTGCTGCTCGACGGTACGGACCTCGCCCGCATCCCCACCAAGAAGATCGCCCAGTCCGTCGGCCTGCTGCCGCAGACGCCGGTCGCGCCCGAGGCGATCACCGTCGCCGACCTGGTCGCGCGCGGCCGCCAGCCGCATCAGCACTGGTGGCAGCAGTGGTCGGAGGCGGACGAGCGCGCGGTCACCGAGGCGATGGCCCGTACCGATATCGCCGACCTCGCCGACCGGCCCGTCGACGAGCTCTCCGGCGGCCAGCGGCAGCGCGTCTGGATCGCGATGGCGCTCGCGCAGGAGACCGAACTGCTCCTGCTCGACGAGCCCACCACGTACCTCGACATCTCCCACCAGGTCGAGGTACTGGATCTGGTACGCCAGCTGAACCACGAGCGCGGCCGCACGGTCGTCGCCGTGCTGCACGACCTGAACCAGGCCGCGCGCTACGCCGACCACCTGGTGGCGATGAAGGCCGGGCGGATCATCGCCCAGGGCCCGCCCGCCGAGACCGTCACCGCCGACCTGGTACGCGATGTCTTCGGCCTCGACTCGGTCGTCGTCCCCGACCCCGTGACCGGCTCCCCGCTGGTCGTACCCGGCCGGCCCTGGCAGTCCCCCGCCGGCGGCTGACCGTCCCCGCCCCGGGCGGTCTCCCCGTCCGCTCCGGAGCCTTCCCTCCGCTCACCTCCGAAAGGTCCTCTCATGGTCACTTTCTCCCGCACCCTCCGTACCGCCACCGTGCTGGCCGCGGCCGCCGTCACCCTGACCGCCTGCGGCGCCACCGGTGCCACCGGCTCCAAGGACAGCGCCGGCGGCTCCTTCAAGGCCACCGACTGCCCCACCCAGCCCAAGACCACGTGGGCGAAGCCGGCCGACGGCGCGCACACCGTGCCGACCGCCATGGGCGACGTGAAGGTCCCCGCCGACCCGAAGCGCGTCGTCGTCCTGGACACCGCCGAGCTGGACTCCGCGCTCACCCTGGGCGTGAAGCCGGTGGGCGCCACCCACGCCGACGTGGAGTCCGGCTTCCTCTCGTACCTGCCCAAGGACAAGGTCGCGGGCATCAAGGACGTGGGCACGATCGGGTCCGCCGACATGGAGGCGGTCGCGGCGCTGAAGCCGGACCTCATCCTCACCAGCAAGATCCGCGACGCTCAGCGCTACGACCAGCTGAAGAAGATCGCCCCCACGGTGATGACCGAGACCACCGGCTACCCGTGGAAGCAGAACTTCGCCACCCACGCCGACGCGCTCGGCAAGATCCCGGAGGGCAAGAAGGTCGCCACCGCGTACGAGAAGCACGCGGCGGAGGTCACCGACGCGCTCGGCGGCGCCGGGGCGGCGGCGAAGAAGACCACCAACGTCGTCCGCTTCGTCGAGGGCGCCGACACCCGCGTCTACGGCTGCGAGAGCTACATCGGCAGCGTCCTGGACGACATCGGCACCGCGCCCACCGATGTGGTGAAGAACGCCAAGGACGGCCTGATGACCGAGATCGGGCCCGAGCAGATCACCCGGGCCGACGCGGACGCGATCTTCTACACGGCCTACGGCAGCCCCGAGAAGTCCAAGGAGAGCCAGGTCACCGGCGGCGCCCTGTGGAAGAACATGAAGGCCGTGAAGAGCGGCAACACCTTCCGCGTCAACGACGAGCTCTGGCTCCAGGGCATCGGCTACACCGCCGCCGACAAGATCCTCGACGAGCTGAAGAAGGACCTGACCAAGTAGACCTGACCAAGTAAGAGCCTCCGGCTGAGCCTTCCGGAGGCTGCTCAGCGCGGCCGTCGCCGCATCCGCCACACCAGGAAAACGGCGGAGGCGACGGCCGCGACGCGCACGACCACCGGCAGCGCGTCGGTCAGCTCGGCACCCAGCTGGCCCTGGGCGAGCGGGTCGCCCCACTTGCCCGCGAACCGGCCCCACAGCCAGACCAGCACCGAGCCGCACACCAGCCCGGGCACGCCGAGCGCCGCGAACTTCGCCTCGGCGCGCGAGAGCTTGCGCGAGGAGTACGCGACGAGCCAGCCCGCGGCCAGCGCCAGCCAGCTGCCGATCACCGCGCCCGCGACCAGCAGCACGACCGCCAGGAGCAGTACCGGGCTCGGCTTCGGCCGCGGCGCCGCGACCGCCTCACCGGCCTCCTCCGCCTTCTCGGCCGGCTCCGCGGCCGGCACGGCCGCCGCGTCCCGCCGCCACGGCAGGACCTTGCCCGTGGCCTTCTTCAGCACCCCCGGCAGCCCGCGCGGCCCCGCGTCCTCAACAGCGGCCTCTGCCTCGTCCTCCTCGTCGGTCTCCGGCGGCCGCCGTATCTCCGCGATCTCGATCCCGCCGATGAACCCCGGCACGGTCTCCCCCGCGGCGTACGGCTCCGCCGACACCCGCCACCAGTCCGGCTCCTCCTCGTCCGTCGCGTCCCGGTCGCCCAGCTCGTCCAGGCCCGCCAGATGCGGCGGCGCGGCCCCCTGCTGAGGCACCATCGGCTGCGCGCCGCTCCGCGGCGAGGGCAGCGCGACCGACCTGCCCGGCCGCTTCAGCAGCGAGGGCAGCGCGCCGGACTTCCGCTCCGCCGCGCCGCCGGGCGGCTCCTCGGGCACCGGCTCCCCGCCGTTCACCGCCGCGGTCACCACCGCCTCCGGCGTGCCCAGCCGCGCGAGGATGCGCTTGACGTCGCCGCCGCCCCGGGCCCGTCTCGCGTCTATCTCCGTCCGCAGCCGCGCGACCAGCTGCATCCGCTGCTTGGCCGTCAGTCCCCGTCCCTGCGCCAGGTCCCCGACCCGGCTCAGATAGTCGAAGACCAGCTGATCACTCTCGATCCCCACCGAACACCCCTGCGCCAGGCCGATTTCCGCCGCTCCGACGGTACCCCCGCGCGCGGCGGATGCCGCGCTTTTCCACAGGCGCCGGACACCGGTTTTCCACAGGCACCGGACGCCGGTGCCGGGCCCGTGACCGTCGGCCCGTCCGCGCTCAGGCGGTAACGTGGGGCGAATGAGCGGCAGCCATCCGTCCCCCCGCACGCTGGCCGAGGAGTTGCGCAACCGGCCGGACGACGACCTGTCCGCTCTGCTGCGGTCCCGTCCCGACCTGCTGAACCCCGTCCCCGGCGATCTCACGCAGCTCGCCACCCGCGCCGGCACCCGCGCCTCCGTGGTCCGCGCCGTGGAACGGCTGGACGCCTTCGCACTGCAGACGGCCGAGGCGCTGGCCGTCGCACCGGACCCCTGCCCGTACGACACGCTCGCCGGGCTGATGACGGGCGACGAGGAGGCACCCGGTACGGACTCGGCGCTGCAGGAAGCCGTCCGCAGGCGCCTCCCGGACGCGCTGGCGGCGCTCCGCGCCCAGGCCCTCGTGTGGGGCCCCGACGACCGCCTCCGGCTCGTCCGTACCGCCCGCGAACTGCTCACCCC
>NZ_NHSG01000178.1:18260-87843 GCF_020024005.1 Streptomyces purpurogeneiscleroticus | reverse complement strand
GGGCCGTCAGACGGACACGGCGGTACGGCGTACCGCGCGGCCCTTGGGGACGACCAGCGGGGTGCCGGTCTCCGGGTCGGGGATCACCCGGCAGTCGACGTCGAAAACGGACTTGACCAGCTCGGCGTCGAGGATGTCCGCCGGGGCGCCGGCCGCGGCCAGCTGCCCGTCCTTGAGGACCACGAGGTGGTCCGCGTAACGGGCGGCCTGCCCGAGGTCGTGCAGCACCATCACCACGGTGCGGCCCGCCTCGGAGTGCAGTTCGGCGACCAGGTCGAGGACATCGAGCTGGTGCCGCAGGTCCAGGAAGGTGGTGGGCTCGTCGAGGAGCAGCAGGTCGGTGTCCTGGGCGAGCGCGAGGGCGATCCAGGCGCGCTGCCGCTGACCGCCGGAGAGCTGGTCGACGGGCTGGTGGCGCAGCGCCGCGGTGCCGGTGCGCTCCAGCGCCTCCTCCACCGCCGCCTGGTCCTTCTCGGACCAGGGGCTGAGCAGCTTCTGGTGCGGGTAGCGGCCGAGCCGTACCAGCGCCTCGACGGTGATCGCGTCGGGGGTGACCGGCTGCTGCGGCAGCAGGCCCATCCGCAGCGCGAGCGCCTTGGCGGACATCCGGTGGATGTCGGAGCCGTCGAGGGTGACGGTGCCGGCGGCCGGGGCGAGCAGCCGGGTCAGGCCGCGCAGCAGGGTGGACTTGCCGCAGGCGTTGGGACCGACGACGGCGGTCACGGCGCCGCCGGGCAGCTCCAGGTCGAGGCCGCCGACGATCAGCCGGTCGCCGTAGCGCAGGTCGAGGCCGTGCGTAGCGAGCTGGTTGGCCTGCTGTTCGGGGGCCTTCAGCTGGTTGGCGGTCATCGGACACTCCTGTTGACGGAACTGCTCTGACGGATCATCAGCACCAGCAGCCAGGGCGCGCCGAGGGTGGCGGTGACCACCCCGACCGGCAGCCCGCTGACCGGCAGCAGATGCTGCGCCACCAGATCGGAGGCGAGCAGCAGGACGGCACCGGCGAGGCCGGTGAGGGCCAGGGTCCCCGCGGTCGGCGGCCCGGCGAGGAACCGCACCATGTGCGGGACGGCCAGCGCGACGAACGCGACCGGGCCGGTGAGCGCGGCGGCCAGCGAGGCCAGCGCGACGGCGGTGACCAGCACCTGGAGGCGGGCGGTGGAGGTGTTCACGCCCAGCGCGCCGGCCGAGTCGTCGCCGAGGTCCAGCACGGCGAGCTTGCGGTGCAGGAGGAAGGCGCCGGCCAGCGCGACCACCACGGCGGCGCCCGCGGCCCACACCTCCGTCCAGGTCCGCCCGTACACCGAGCCGGTGGTCCACTGGAGCGCCGAGCCGGCCAGCTCGGTGGGGAACCGTACGACCATGAAGTTCACCGCGGCGGTCAGCCCGGCCTGGACGGCGAGGCCGACCAGCACCAGCCGGGTCGCGCTGACGCCGGAGCGCCAGCCGAACACCCCGAGCAGCACGGCGGCCAGCAGCCCGCCGCCCAGCGCGGCGAGCGGGATCAGCGCCTGGGAGGCACCGGCGGCGAGCATCGCCACCGCGCCGAACGAGGCGCCGCCGGTCACGCCCATCACGTCCGGCGAGGCGAGCGGATTGCGGAACATCCGCTGGAGCAGTGCGCCGGCCACCGCCAGGCCCGCGCCTGCGATGATCGCCGCGACCATGCGCGGCGCCCGGAACTGCTGGACGATCAGCACGTCGGCGCTGTCACCGAGGCCGAGCAGCCCCTGGAGCGCCGCGCCGGGCGCCAGCGGCGTCTCGCCGACCGCCACCGAGCAGGTGACGAGCGCGAGCAGCACGGCGAGGGCGGCACCGGTCAGCAGCAGGGTGCGGCGGCCGGGATGGGCGGACTTGGCCGGGTGCGGCGCGGCGACGCGCGCCTTCTCGGTCTTCAGGACGTCGCTCACCGGGCCACCTTCCGCGCCAGTACGGCCAGCAGCGGCGCGCCCAGGAAGGCGCTGATGATGCCGACCTGGAGCTCGGAGGGCCGGATGACGACCCGGCCGAGGATGTCGGCGGTGAGCAGCAGCAGCGGGCCCGCGATCATGCAGCCGGGCACCAGCATCCGGTGGTCGGAGCCGAGCAGCTGCCGTACGAGGTGCGGCGCGGCCAGGCCGATGAAGGCGATGGGACCGGCCACGGCGACCGCCGAGCCCGCGAGCAGCACCACGGCCAGGCCGCCGGCCATGCGGATCCGGGCGACCGGCACGCCGAGCGCCTGCGCGGAATCGTCGCCGAGCGCGAGGGTGTTGAGCGCCGGGGTGATCGCCAGGGCGAGCACGAGGCCGATCACGAGGGTGGGCAGCATCGGGTACAGCACGGAGAGGGGACGTTCCGCCAGCGACCCGGCCAGCCAGAAGCGGGCCTCGTCCAGCGACCGCTTGCTCGCCAGCATCACCGTCGAGGTCCAGGAGAGCAGCACCAGTTGGAGCACGGTGCCGCCGAGCGCGAGCCGTACGGGATCGAGGTCGCCGGCCCGCCGGGCCAGCGCCTGCGCGAACAGCGCGGCGGCGGCCGCACCGGCGAACGCGAACCAGATGTACTCCACGGGCCGCGTCAGGTGGAGCGCGAAGATGGCGACCACGACCGCGAAGCCGGCGCCGTTGTTGATGCCCAGCGTCGTGGGCGAGGCGAGCGGATTGCGGGTGATGCCCTGGACGACCGCGCCGGCCACGCCCAGTGCGGCGCCGACCGCGAGCCCGACGAGGGTGCGCGGCAGCCGCAGGCCGGTGACCACGATGGCGTCGCGCCCGTGGGCCTGCCCGCTCAGGGCGTCGAGCACGGTGGACAGCGGCACCGAGCGCGTGCCCACGGCGAGGCTCAGGGCGGCGCACACGGCCAGTGCGCAGAGCCCGGCGATCAGCAGCGGGATGCCCCGCAGCAACACCGAAGGAGGCCGCGCGCCGGCCACTGGGGCCGCGGTAGCTGGTGGTTTGGTCGTCAACACGCGTCGTAACGTTAGGTTAGGCAAACCTTCGCTGCAAGCGCGGTGACGGGAATCGGCGAACTGTCCAGTTTGATGCCCCGGTGAAGCGGAGCGACCCACTCTCTCTACCCGTGCGGGCCCGGCCGCTCACCTCCGGAGGGGTGCAAATCCGGTTGTCCGGCAGCACGCCACCTGCTGAGGTGACCGGATGAATCACGCAGCGGTGCTCTCGATGTACGACCGGCGCATGCGACAGGACGCGCGGCCCGACGGCCCCGGCGTTCGGATCGAGCGCGTGGACGGTGTGGTCCGCCAGACCGCCGAGCGGGCCGACGGCTGGCACGGCGTCCTCTGGGCGGACCTCACGCCCGCCACAGCGGACGCCGCGATCGCCGAACAGATCCGGTACTTCACCACGCTCGGCCGGGCCTTCGAATGGAAGCTGTACGCCCACGACCGCCCGGCCTGCCTCGCCGACCGCCTGCGTGCGGCCGGCTTCGTCCCCGAGCCGACGGAGACCCTGATGGCCGCCGAGACCCGCGAGCTCCCCACCGCGGCGGACCTCCCGGCCGGTGTCCGCCTGGAGCCGGTGACCGACGCCGCCGGCGTCGACCTCATGGCAGCCGTCCACGAGCGCGCCTTCGGCCCCGGCCGCGCCCGCTTCCGCAGCGAGGTCCTCGACCGGCTCGCCGCGGCCCCGGAAACGGTGGCGGCGGTGGTCGCCATGGCCGGGGACACCCCGGTGAGCGCGGCCCGCATGGAACTGCCGCCGGACGCGCCCTTCGCCACCCTCTGGGGCGGCGGCACCGACCCGGCCTGGCGCGGCCGCGGCATCTACCGTGCCCTGATCGCCCACCGCGCCCGCATCGCCGCGGCGCGCGGCTACCCGTACCTCCAGGTCGACGCCTCCGACCAGAGCCGCCCCATCCTCCAGCGGCTCGGCTTCGCGCCGCTCACGACCACGACCCCGTACGTGTACACGCCCGGGGCCGCGGCCGCCGGCTGACGGTCAGCCCGGCCAGCGCACCGTGGCCACGGCCGTCCCGCCCCGTGTGCCGTCCGGCGCCACCGCCGTCAGCCGCAGCTCCGTCCCGCGCTCCGCCCCGGCCCGGTCCAGCGCCTTGACGTAGTACACGTCGTCGAAGATCCGCCCCAGCGACTCGGTACGGCCGTCCGGCAGCTCCCGGGTGAGGTCGTAGTACCAGACGCCCTGCCGCGCCACCCGCCAGGAGAGGAAGACCTCGGCGGTGTCCCCGGCGGGGTGCACGGCGTCGACCGTGAAGCCGGCGGGCGCCGCCGGACGGGGCGCCGGGCGGCCCGGCAGGAAGGCGAGTTCGCCCAGCCGGAAGGTGTGGTCGGCGGGGCCGCCCGTGGTGGCGAACCGGACGGCCACCGCGGCGACGGTACGCCCCGCGAGCGCGGCCAGCGGCAACTCCGCGGTGGTCCAGCGACGGCCGGCGTCGGGGCGGCCGGCCGGCAGCCAGGTGACCGTGTCCGGGTCCTCCTCGGTGATCAGGCCCAGCTCCACCCGGCCCTCCCGGCCGTCCGTCGCGTACACCAGCCGCGCCCGCTCCCCGCCCGTGACCCGCAGCCGGGTCTTGAACAGCCGGGCGGTCGTGGGCCCTTCCGGAGTGAGCCGGCCCGAGAAGCGCAGCGAGCAGCCGCCGTCGTACGCCAGCCCGTAGTCGTACTCCGCACGCAGCGGCTCCGCGCCGCCCGCGCCCCGCGTCCAGAACTGCCAGGTGGGCAGCACATCCTGGATGGAGATGTTGTTCCACTCCCGGTCGGAGACCTGGCGGCCCGCCAGGAAGAAGGCGCGGCCGTGCCCGGTGTTGAAGCGGGTGACGAAGGGGAAGCCGCCGATCACCGACCGCTCCGTGATGTACCGGGCCACGCCGTCCCACTTGCGGAAGTTGTGCTCGTCGCGCGGCTTGCCGTCGTCCTCGTCCGGCCAGGGCACGTACTCCGTGCGCCCGGTCCGGGTCGGGTCCTCGTTCGGCCCCGACCAGTAGTGCCGCTCGCGCACGAAGACCTCGCCCTGCGCGTCCGGGTCCTCCCGGTCCGGATAGCGGTCCCAGGGGAAGTGCGAGCCGAACAGCGCCCAACTGGTGCGGGCCGGCTCCCCGTCGGGGCAGACGATCCGGGTGTCGAAGGGCGGATTGAAGCCGTACTTCTCGGTCTCAGTGCCGTGGAAGACCGCCTCGTACGGGTCGAGGCCCCGCTCCAGGGCCGTGCGGCGCGAGGTCGCGACGCCCTCCTCGGTGAGCCAGTAGTTGGCGAAGAAACTGTGGTTGACGGGCGTGTCACCGTGCTGCACCCAGTCGGCGTTCTTGTCGTTGAACGCGTTCTGATAGTCCAGCTTCCCGTTCGTCATGATCGTGTCGTACCACTGGAGGTGGAAGCCCTCGGGCGCCTTCGCCCGCAGATACTCCAGCATCCGCATCAGCTCGTGCGCGTCGGCCGACGAGATCTCGGCCTCCTGGTTCAGGAAGTACCCGTCGAAGCCGAAGTACTCCGCCATCGCGAGCATGCCGTCGGCCACCGGGTACGAGCCGTCGGCCCGCCGCTCCAGATAGTCACCGAACTCACCCGTCCGCGGCCAGAACCAGCAGCCAAGGCTGCGCGCGCCGTTGCGGTGCGCGGCATCCGTCCAGGCCGGGTTCGGCGGATTGACCACACCGTGCACCGGCTCGTCCTCCGGCGAGCCGTCCACCGGCAGCCCGTGCCAGGAGCCGTACAGATCGGTGTACTGCCAGAAGCGCAGCAGCCTGCGGGCGAAGACGTCGCCGTATTTATAGGCGGTGAAGAAGGAGTTGTCGTAGTCGAAGCTGAGGTTCATCAGCTGCGGTCCGGTGGCGAGGCCGGGGTCCGCCTGAGTGGCCGCGAAGGCCGGGATGCGTGCGGCGAGCGGCACACGGGAACGGAAGTACCGTGCCCAGCGGTCCGTCTCCGGGCTCCAAGTCTTCAGCGCGGCCGCGTCGTAGCCGTGCATGAAGGGCTGGTGGGCCCCGCGCGTGGCCGCCGCGGCGGCCGGTGCGGCGACGGCGGGGCGCGCCCCGAACGGGCCGAGCGGCCCGGCGAAGCCCACGGCCACCCCGGCCGCGCCCAGCATCCGCACGAAGGTTCTGCGATCCAGCGGTCCACTGCTCACGGTCACGCCTCCTCTGTGGCGCCGCGGCCCAGCCGCAGCGTGACGATTTCGAACGGATGGAGCTCCAGGGCCAGTACGCCGCCCTCGCACCGCTCTTCACCGGTCCCGGCCGGCCGCTCCAGCAGGTCGCACCTGACCGCGGAGGCCACCGGGAAGCCGCAGACCAGCTCCGTGCGGACACGCCCGCCGCGGGCCTCGTGGAGGCGTACCACCACATCCCCGCTGCCGTCGTCCGCGAGCTTCACGGCCGTGACGGTGACGGCCTCGTCGGCCACCGCCACCAGCGGCTCGACCGCCGCGGCGCCCGGCACCCGCCGCTCCGGCAGGTTCAGCGCCCAGCCCTCCCGCACCGCGTCGCCGATCCCGGCACCCGGCACGAGCGCGCAGCGGAAGCGGTGCACGCCCTGGTCCGTGCGCGGGTCGGGGAAGCGTGGCGCGCGCAGCAGGGAGAGCCGTACGGTCGTGGTGGTGCCGCGGCCCGACTCCCGGGCGGCGCGCGAGGCGTCGTACCCGTACGTCGAGTCCGTCACCACGGCGACGCCCCAGCCAGGCTCCTCGACGTGCACGAAACGGTGCGCGCACGCCTCGAACTTCGCCGCGTCCCAACTGGTGTTGGTGTGCGTGGGCCGGTACAGGTGCCCGAACTGGGTCTCCGCCGCGACCCGGTCGGCGTGCACGTCCAGCGGGAAGGCCGCCTTGAGGAACTTCTCCGTCTCGTGCCAGTCCACCTCGGTCGAGATCTCCAGCCGCGCCGCGCCCGGCGGCAGCGTCAGCACCTGCTCGACGGCCGAGGAGCCGAAGGTACGCCGGACCCGTACGGCGCCGGCCGTCCCGCCCGCCACGGCCTCCACGGCTTCGGCGTCCACCAGGTCCGTCACCGTGTTGCGGTAGAACTCGTCCACGTCCCAGGCGTCCCACATCGTCGGGAAGTCCTGGTGCAGCTGGAGCAGGTTGGCCGCCTTGCCCGGGGCCAGCGTCTCCCGCTCGGCCCGCAGGTCGTACAGCGAGACCAGCAGCCCGCGGCCGTCGATCTCCGCCCGGAGCAGCCCGTTGTCCAGGACGTAGCCGCCGCCCGCGCGCGGCACGCAGCCCGTGCCGTTCGGCGCCTCCGGCTCGGGCCGCGCACCGCGCGCCGGTACACCGTCCCGCCCGTGCGGCGCCGCGTTGAACACCAGCGTGCCGCCGGCCGCGGGGTCGCCCGCCAGCGCCCGCTGGGCCGCCCCGATCAGCGCCTCCAGCTCCGCCGCGACGCGTGCGTACCGCTCGGCGGCCTCCCGGTGCACCCAGGCGATCGAGGTGCCCGGCAGAATGTCGTGGAACTGGTGCAGCAGCACCTCCTTCCACAGCCGGTCCAGCTCCTCGTAGGGGTACGCGAATCCGGTCCGCACGGCCGCCGTCGTCGACCACAGCTCCGCCTCGTACAACAGATGCTCGCTGCGCCGGTTGCCCTGCTTCGTACGGACCTGGCTGGTCAGCGTCGCGCGGTGCAGCTCCAGATACAGCTCGCCGGTCCATACGGGCGCGTCCGGGTACTCCGCGTGCGCCTTCTCGAAGAAGGCCGAAGGCTTCTCGAAGACGACCTTGGCCGAGCCCTCCAGGTCGGCCAGCCGCCGCGCCCGCGCGAGCATGTCGCGGGTCGTGCCGCCGCCCCCGTCGCCCCAGCCCGTCGGCGCCAGCGACCGGGTCGCCGCGCCCTTCTCGCGGAAGTTGCGCGCCGCGTGCGCCACCTCCTGGCCCGACAGCTGCGCGTTGTAGGTGTCCATCGGCGGGAAGTGCGTGAACACCCGCGTGCCGTCCAGGCCCTCCCACCAGAAGGTGTGGTGCGGGAACTTGTTGTCCCGGCTCCAGGAGATCTTCTGCGTCAGGAACCACTTGGCGCCCGCCTGCCGGACGAGCTGGGGGAGCGCCGCCGAGTACCCGAAGGTGTCCGGCAGCCACACCTCCTCCGTCTCGACCCCGAACTCCTCCAGGAAGAACCGCTTGCCGTGCACGAACTGCCGGGCCAGCGCCTCGGACCCCGGCATGTTGGTGTCCGACTCCACCCACATCCCGCCCACCGGCACGAACCGGCCGTCCGCCACCGCCTTCTTCACCCGCGCGTACACCTCGGGCCGGTGCTCCTTCAGCCACGCGTACTGCTGCGCCTGCGACATCGCGTACACGAAGTCCGGCTCGTCCTCAAGCAGCGCCGTCATGTTGGACGCCGTACGGGCGACCTTCCGCACCGTCTCGCGCAGCGGCCACAGCCACGCCGAGTCGATGTGCGCGTGGCCGACGGCGCTGATGCGGTGCGCTGAGGCGTGCGCGGGCGCGGCCAGTACGCCGGTCAGCCGCTCGCGGGCGCGGGCCGCCGTGCCCCCGATGTCCTGGAGATCGACGGCGTCCAGGGCGCGTTCCACCGCCCGCAGGATCTCCCAGCGGCGCGCCGTGTCCTCGCCCAGCTCGGCCATGAGCTGGCCCAGCACCTCCAGGTCGTGCGCCAGCTCCCACACGGTCCTGTCGAACACCGCGAGGTCCATCCGGGCCAGCTTGTACTGCGGCACGTCACCGGCCGTCTCCCGGTCGCCCAGCTCGGTGGGGAGGAAGGGGTGGTAGTCCAGGATGACGGGGTTGGCGGACGCCTCGATGTGCAGCTGCACCTCCTCGCCGCCGCGGGCCGGGGCGGCGATCCGCACCCACTGGTTGCGCGGGTTGAGGCCCTTCACCGGGGAGCCGTCGGGCCGGTACACCAGGCCCTCGCACTGGAAGCCCGGCATGTTCTCGTCGAAGCCCAGATCCAGCAGTGCTTCTACCGTCCGGCCCGCCCACTCCCCGGGGACGGTGCCGCTGACCGTGAACCAGCTGGTGCCCCACGGCGGGCCCCACGGCGCACCGGCCTCGATGGGCGTACGCGGCGCGGCGAGGCCCTCGGCGACCGGCACCGGCTCCCCGGGCGCGTGCCACACGCCGACGGCCAGCGGCACCGACTCCGGATACACGGCGGGCCACAGACGCTCTTCCAGCACCCGCTTCAGACGGGCTTCGGTGGTGGTGCGGTGGTCGTGCATATCGGTACGGCTCCTTCACGCCTCGTGGGGCTGGATCACTTCCGCGATGCCGCGTTCCTGCAGATACGTGCTGTCCGCAGCTCGTTCGCTCCGTACGCAGGCCGGTCGCAGGCCGCGTTCCGCGAGCCGCATCCACGCCTCGAAGACCGGGCCGCCGGGGGCGCAGTCGGGGCCCGCGCTCCCGACGGCCAGGGCCAGGGTGCGCGGCGCGGCGGTACGCGGCTCCGCACGGAATGCCCGTACGGCCTCCGCGAAGGCGGCCCCCTCCGGCTTGACCCGCCGGTCGTTCGACAACAGCCCAAGGCTGTACTCCAGCTCGGGGAAGTCGGCCAGCGCCCGGTCCACGTCGTGCGAGCACCACCACGTGATGCCCCACAGGTCAGGGCAGTCCAGCGCGGCGCGCACGGTGTCCCGTACGAACGCCGGAGCGTGCTCGGCGGGGATGTGCGGCGCCGGCGCGCCGACCTCCTGGAGCCAGACCGGGCGCCGCGGATCCACCGCCCACGCCTTGGACAACTCCACTAGGTACGCGGCGTGTTGGCGCGTGGCGGTGGACTCACGCCCGTACCGCTGCGCCGTCCCGTTGAACACCCACGCGTGCACGGCGGTCAGCGCGCCCAGCGTCGCGGAGTGTTGCGGCGTGAACGGATGCCCGTCCAGGTACCACGCCGCGTCGTACGAAGCGTGCAGATGCAGGCGCCCCGGCGCACCCCGCTCGCACGCCGCGAGCATCCGCTCCAGCCAGTCCGCGGCCTGACCGGGCGTGATGCGATCGGGGTCCGGATGCGGGTCGCCGGCGAACTGGTTGGTCTCGTTGCCGAGGGTCATGCCGAGGAAATTGGGCCGGTCGGCGAGGGCCGCGGCCAGCGTCTCCAGGTACGCCGCCTGGCCGTCCAGTACGTCCGGGTCGGTGAAGAGGTTCCGCCGGTGCCAGGTCGTGGTCCAGGCGGGCACGAAGTCGAAGCTGGAGAGGTGGCCCTGGAGGCCGTCGACGGCGACGTCCAGGCCGCGTTCGGCGGCCGCGTCGGCGAGGGCGACCAGCTGGTCCACCGCGCGCGGGCGGATCAGGGTGCGGTTGGGCTGGAAGAGCGGCCAGAGCGGGAAGACGCGTACGTGGTCCAGGCCGAGGGCCGCGACGGAGTCCAGGTCGGCGCGGACCTCGTCCGGGTCGAAGTCGAGCCAGTGGTGGAACCAGCCGCGGGTGGGCGTGTAGTTCACGCCGAAGCGCATCGGGGGCATACGGGTCCTGTTCGACAGGGGTGGGCCGGGCGGATCGGGCGCTCAGCCCTTGACCGCGCCCTCGCCCACGCCGCGGAAGAAGTAACGCTGCAGACAGGCGAACATCACGATCAGCGGGGCCACCGCGATGATGGTTCCGGCGGCGACCACCCGCGGCTTGTCCGCGAAGGTGCCGTGCAGGAAGTTCAGGCCGACGGTGAGGGTGAAGCGGTCCGGGTCGGAGAGCACGATCAGCGGCCAGAGGAAGTCGTCCCAGGCGCCCATGAAGGCAAAAATCGCGACGACCGCGACGGTGCCCTTCACCGACGGCAGCGCGATGCGCCAGAAGCGCTGCCAGACGTTCGCGCCGTCCACGACGGCCGCCTCCTCGATCTCGTACGGGATCGCGCGGAAGGCGTTGCGCATCAGCAGCACATTGAGCGCGCCGACGCTGCCCGGCAGGACGACGGCGACCAGTGTGTTGTTCAGGCCCAGGTCACGCATGGTGGTGAACTGCGCGATGATGATGGATTCCAGGGGAACCAACAGCGCGGCGACGAAGACCAGGCCGGCCGCCGTACGGCCGCGGAAGCGCAGCCTCGCCAGTGCGTAGCCGGCGAGCGCGGCGCCCACGCAGTTGGTGAGAACGTTGGCGGCGGCGACCTTCAGGGAGTTCAGCGCGTAGTCCCAGACCGGGATGATGCGCGCCACCTCGGCGTAGTTGGCGAGGGTCGGGTCGTGCGGGACGAAGGACGGGGGCGAGGGGTAGATGTTCTCGTGGGGTCCTTTGAGCGAGGTGGACAGCTGCCACAGGAAGGGCCCGACGGTGATCGCCAGCACGGCGAGCATCAGGACGTAGCGCACGACCCGCTCCGTGCGGCCGACGCGGGTCATGCGGACTTCTCCTTACGGTCGGCGCGCAGCACGAGCAGCATCAGCACCAGCGCGATGCAGAAGATGACGAGGGAGAGCGCGGAGGCGTAGCCGACCCGCCCCGACAGTCCCGTGCCGGAGCGCTGGACGAGCATCACGAGCGTGCTGTCCTCCCCGGCCGGGCCGCCGGTCGGCCCGGCCAGCAGGTACACCTCGGAGAACACCTTGAAGGCGGCGACCGAGGAGAGCGCGCCGACCAGCACCATCGTGGAGCGCACGGCGGGCACGGTGACGGTGACGAAGCGGCGCAGCGGCCCGGCACCGTCCACGGCGGCCGCCTCGTGCAGCTCCTTCGGCACCTGCGCCAGCGCCGCCAGGTAAATGATCATGTAGTAGCCGAGGCCCTTCCACACCGTCAGGGCCATCGCGCACAGCAGCACCAGCCAGGCGTCCCCGAGGAAGGACACCGGGCCCGCGCCCAGCACCTCCAGCATGCTGTTGAGCAGCCCGCGGTCGTCCAGCATCCACACCCAGATCAGCGCCACCACGACCACGGACGCGACCACCGGCGTGTAGAACGCGGCGCGGAAGAACACCACGCCCTTGAGCGGCTTCTCCACCAGCAGGGCCAGCAGCAGCGGCAGCAGCACCGTGCAGGGCACCACGACCACCACGTACAGCAGGCTGTTGCGCAGCGCCGTCCAGAACTGCGGATCCTGCAGCATCTCCTGGAAGTTGCGCAGCCCCACCCACACGCCCGGTGTGAGCGTGCGCGCGTCGGTGAAGGCATGCTGCACCGTGCTGAGGAAGGGGTAGAGGATGAAGGCCGCGACCACCGCCAGGCCCGGCAGCAGGAACAGCCACGGGCTGGCCGCGCGATGGGTCCGTACGCTCATGGCTCAGCCCTGCTGCAGCAGCCGGTTGCTCTGCGCGACCGCGTCGTCCAGCGCCTGCTTCGGCGACTTGTCGCCCTGCAGCGCCTTGGCGACCTCGTTCTGCAGCACGGTCTTCATCTCGTCCGTCATCACCACGGGCGTGTAATTGACCGCGCCGTCCAGCATCTTCGCCGCGGCCACCCGCACCCGGCCCTCGTCGGTGCCGTCGTCCTTCGTCCAGTACGGCTTGTCGAGGGAGCCCTTGGTGCTCGGGAACACCGCGACCTCGTGTGCGAAGGACTCCTGGTTGCGCTGGTCGGTGACGAAGCGCGCGAAGGCGATGGCCGCGGCCTTGTGCTCGCTGCGGTCGTTGACGCCGAGGCCCATCACATACATGTTGGGCTTGCCCGTGTTGGTCGGTGCGTCGGTGATACCGAGGTTCTTGTACAGGTCGGGCGCGTTCTCCTTGAAGTCCACGAGGTCGGGCGCGCTGCCCGGGTTCATGGCGACGCGGCCCTGGAGGAACTTCCGCCCCGCGCTCTCCGGAGTGGCGCTGAGCGCCTGCGAGTCCAGCCCGCCGCTCTTGAAGAGCTTCTTGTACTCGGTGAGCAGCTCCACGCCGCGCGGCTCGTTGTACGTGAACTTCGTGGCGTCGGCGTTCATCAGCTTCACGCCGTACCGCCCGAAGTCCTCGATCGCGGGCACCCCGGCGAGCGTGGCGACCTTGCCGCCGGAGGACTTCGCCATCTTCTCGGCGTCGGCGAACAGCTCGTCGTACGTCGTCGGCGGCTTCTCCGGGTCCAGCCCGGCCTTCTTGAACAGCGCCTTGTTGTAGAAGAGCGGTCCGGTGTTGAGGTACCAGGGGAAGGCGTACGCGCCGTCCAGTCCCGGCAGTTGATTGCCCGCCCAGGCTTCCGGCGTGTAGACCTTCTTCGCCTTGGCGGTGACCGGCTCCTTGTCCAGGTTCATCAGCAGCCCGGCTCTGGCCAGCGGGTAGGACAGGTCGGGCGAGACGTTCACGACGTCGGGCAGGGTGCCGGCGCCGGCGTCCGCGCTGAGCTTCTCGGGGTAGTTCTCGGCCGGCTGGTCGATCCACTTCACCTTCGTGCCGGGGTGCTTCTTCTCGAACTCGTCGATGAGGCCGTTGAAGTAGTCCTTGTACTGGGCCCGGAGGTTCCAGGTCTGGAAGGTGATGTGGCCGCTGACCTTGCCGTCGGCGGAGCTGCCGCCATTGTCGGCACCGCCCCCGCAGGCGCTGAGGAGCAGTGCGCCCGCCAGCAGCGGTACGGCGGTACGGGCGGGTCCGGACACACGTGTACCCCGGAAAGTGGGCATGACCGCAGGGCTCCTTCAGTCGGTCCTGGGTGGGCGCCCCAAAAGGTGCCCGCAGCCGCCGAGTTACGTCAACACTTCTTGCGCGGATTTCTTTTTCCCACTCCGAACACACAGGTCAGCGCCGTGAGTTCGGGCCTGTTGCGCCAAGCGCTAATGCGCTTTAGTCTTTCCGCACTCAAGCGCATTAGTAGGGCAGCGGAAGAGGGAGCATGCGCCGTACGCCGGCCCGGCGGCCGACCATGAAGGACATCGCCCTGCGCGCCGGGGTGTCCGAGAGCGCGGTCTCCTTCGCGCTCAACGACCGCCCCGGCGTCTCGCCGGTGACCCGCGACCGCATCCGCCGGGTCGCCGAGCAGCTCGGCTGGCAGCCCAGGGCGGCCGCCCGCGCGCTGTCCGGCGAGGGCTCGGCCACGGTCGGGCTGGTACTGGCCCGCCCTGCCCGCACCCTCGGCGTGGAGTCCTTCTTCCTCCAGCTGGTCTCCGGCATCCAGGAGGAGCTGGCCGAACGGAAGCTGGGGCTGCTCTTCCAGGTGGTCGAGGGGCTGGACGCGGAGTGCGCGACCTACCGCCGCTGGTGGGCCGAGCACCGCGTGGACGGCGTCCTCGTCGTCGACCCGCGCCAGGACGACCCGCGCCCCGACCTGCTGGGCGGCCTCGGCCTGCCCGCCGTGATGATCGGTGCCCCCGCGCCGGAGGTGGCCGAAGGCGAGAGCCCTGCAATCTCCACCCTCGGCGCCGACGACGCGGGCATCATGGCCGCGCTCGTCGGCCATCTCCACGCGCTCGGCCACCGCCGTATCACACACATCGCCGGACTGCCCGAATTCGCCCACACCCAGCGCCGGATCGCCTCCCTGCGCGCCGAGGCGGCCCGGCTGGGTCTCACCGAGGCCGCCTCGGTCACCACCGACTACTCCGACAGCGAGGGCGCGGCCGCCACCCGCCGGGTGCTGGACCGCGACCGGCCGCCCACCGCCCTGATCTACGACAACGACGTACTGGCCGTCGCCGGGCTCGCCGTCGCCACCGAGCGCGGCATCCGCGTCCCCGACCAGCTCTCCCTGGTGGCCTGGGACGACTCGGTCCTGTGCCGCAGCGTCCACCCGGCGCTGACCGCACCGGTGCGCGACACCGCCGCCTTCGGCCGGCACGCCGCGCAGGCCCTCACCGCTCTCCTGGACGGCGCGCCCGCGGGCCACACCCAGGAGCCGCTGCCTCGGATCGAGCCGCGGGGCAGCACGGGGCCGGCGCCGACCGGGCCGCAAGAGGGCCCTTCCGGCCCGCCGAAGTCATCCTGAACTCGCCTATGCCACAGACGTCTTGACGCCACGTCCGCGCGAGGCGTTCCCAGTCGTTCGGAGGTCAACTACCGTTGACGGAGAGCTGTGTGGTCGCCGCGGTGCGTGACCGGCCGCGGCGGACCGTCGTCAGGGAGGCCGGATGACGTTTCATTGCGAGTACGCCTGGCTCGGCGGGACCGGCGTCGCCGAGCAGGTCCTCATCGAAGTGGCCGACGGACGGATCACCCGTGTCACCGACAACACCCCGGCACCGCCCGGTGCCCACCGACTGCCAGGACTGACCGTACCGGGCCTGGCCAACACCCACTCCCACGTCTTCCACCGCGCCATCCGCGGCCGCAGCCAGAGCGGGGTCACCGACTTCTGGCGCTGGCGCGACGTCATGTACGACGCCGCGGGACACCTCGACCCCGACCGCATGTACGCCCTCGCCCGCGCCACGTACGCCGAGATGGCGCTGTCCGGCATCACCGCCGTCGGCGAGTTCCACTACGTCCACCACAACCCGGACGGCACACCGTACGACGAACCCAACGCCATGGGCAGCGCGCTCGCCCGCGCCGCCGCCGACGCGGGGCTCCGCCTCACTCTCCTCGACACCTGCTACCTCATGGCGGACATCGACGGCAGACGGCTGGAAGGCGTGCAACGGCGCTTCAGCGACGGCAGCGCCGAGGACTGGGCGCGGCGCACGGGCGCCATGCGGGACGGCGACCGGCTCCGCATCGGCGCCGCCGTGCACAGCGTGCGCGCCGTGCCGCGCGAGGCGATGACGTTCGTCGCCGCCGACGCTCGCCGCCGCGGCGTCCCGCTCCATGTCCACCTCTCCGAACAGCCCGCCGAGAACGCCGCCTGCCGCCAGCGGTACGGCCGCACCCCCACCCGCCTGCTGCACGAGAAGGGAGTACTGGGCGAGGGCGCGACGGCCGTGCACGCGACGCACCTGGACTCCGCCGACATCGCGCTGCTCGGCGGCTCCCGCACCGGCGTCTGCCTGTGCCCGACGACCGAACGCGACCTCGCCGACGGCATCGGCCCCGCCGGCCGGCTGGCGGCGGCCGGCACACCGCTGAGCCTCGGCAGCGACGCGCACATGATGATCGACCTGTGGGAGGAGGCCCGCGCCATCGAACTGGACGAGCGGCTGATCAGCGGCCGCCGCGGCCACTGGACCGCCGCCGAACTGCTCACCGCCGCGACCTCGGCCGGCATGACGGCACTCGGCTGGAACGCCGGCGCGATCGCGGCCGGCCGGCTCGCCGATCTCGCCACCGTACGGCTGGACTCGCCGCGCACGGCCGGGGCGCGGGCCGGCGATCCACTGGCCCACGCCGTGTTCGCCGGCACCGCCGCCGACGTCAGCCATGTCGTCACCGGCGGCGAACTCATCGTCGAGGACGGCCGGCACCGTCACATCGAGGACGTCGGCGGCGCGCTGGACAAGGCCATCACGACCTTGCTGGCGAGCTGAACGGGGGCCGCCGCCGGACGACGTGTTCCGCACGCCGTCCGGCGGCGGCGGTTCAGACGCTGTCCATGAAGTCCAGCATCCGGCGATTGATCTCCTCGGCGTGGTCGATCTGCGGTCCATGGCCGGTGTGAGCGATGATCTCGGCCCGGGCGCCCGGTATCAGGCGCGGGACGCGCTCCACTTGCCGCTGCGGGTGCAGGAGCAGGCTGCGCTTGCCGAGTACCAGATACAGCGGGGTGCGGATGCCGGACAGTGCGGCTTCGGAGAGGGGCAGCGGCGCCGGGCGGCGGATGCGGTAGGCGCGGACGCCACGCCTGATCATCGTGCGGAGTTCCGGCACGACGAGCACCGGCTGCTCCAGCCAGGCCGCCAGCCGTGGCCGCAGCGCCTTCGGCGCGAAGGTCGCGAACAGGCCGGCGAAGATCCAGACGAAGAAGCGCAGCCCCACCTTCTCCAGGCCGCCGGGGTCGAGCAGCGTGACCGAGGCCAGGCGGCCGGGCCTGCGATGCGCCTGGTTCAGGGCCAGCCATCCGCCGTAGGACGAACCGACGAGATGTACCCGGTCGAGCCCGAGCCCGGCGAGCGTCTCGTCCAGCCACTGGGCGGCGTGTTCGGGCCGGTGGAGGGGTGCGCGCTGCACGCTGCGGCCGGGATCGCCCGGGGTGTCGATCGCGTAGACCGGCCGCTCGGCGCTGAGCGCGGGGGTGTTGGGGTACCACATGGCGGAGCAGGAGCCCGCTCCGTGCACCAGGACGACGGGGGTGCGGCGGCGGGCTGCCGGGTCCGTCGGGCCGTAGCGGTAGACGTGCGTGGTGCCGAAGGACGTCGTGACGTCCTCTTCCGCCAGCGCGGGCGCCCCCAGTGCGTACACCGCGTCGCAGGCCGCGAAGTAGCGGTCGCGCCGGACGTCGCTCACATAGCGGCCGACCTCGGGCTGGATGCGGGCAGCGGTCTCGGGCACGGCCACCTCCGGGTAGTCGAACGTTGTGATACGAACGTACCATGATGATGGTACGGCTGTACCATCAAGCCTGGCTGGTGGAGTACGCGCCTGCACAAGGGTGCTGGAGTGCGCATCTGCACCCATGTCTTGCACCCATGTCGTCAACGAGGAGTGGAGAGCCGGACGATGCCCAAGCGCGTGGATCACGCAGCGCGGCGGACCGAGATCGCCGAGGCGCTCGTCCGGGTCGCCGGCCGGCGCGGGCTGCATGCCGTGGGGATGCGCGACGTGGCGGCGGAGGCGGGCGTTTCGCTGCGGCTGGTGCAGTACTACTTCGAGACCAAGGAGAAGCTGCTGCTCTTCGGGCTGCAGCGGCTCGCCGAGCGATTCAGTGAGCGGGTCGCGGCCCGGCTGCGGGCCGCCGGGGACCACCCGGGACCGCGCGCGATGATCGAGGCGCTCCTGATGGCGGCGCTGCCGACCGACGAGGAGAGCCGCACCTTCCACCTCCTCTACACCTCGTACGCCGTCCTGGCGGTGAACGATCCGGCGCTCGCGGCCCAGCCGTTCATCAAGGACCCCGATGCCGCCGAGGCCGCCCTGAACGGGTTCCTCCAGCAGGCACAGGAGTCCGGTCTGCTGAGGCCCGGTGTGGACCCCCGGTCGGAGGCGGCCGGCCTGCTGGCCATGTCCGCCGGACTCGGCACCGGCGTCCTCGTCGGCCAGCGCACCCCGGAGTCCGCCACCGCGATCTTCGAGTATCACCTGGACCGGATCTTCTGCCCGGACAAGCACCGCACTCCGGCTCGGCAGCGACGGAAGTGACGTTCGTCAGCGGGGGAGCAGCGAGCCCTTTTCCGTGACCGTCACGCGTGCCTGGTGGCCGGCCGGGGAGCAGTTGCGGCCGTTGGGATAGGTGGGCTTCGGAGTGACAGTGATCTGTCGGTCGAGCAGGGTGGTGCCGCGCTGGTTCTTGAGCACCAGCGTGACGCGCACCGGCTGTCCCGGCAGGTCGCGTACGGTCGCGAAGCCGGGCCAGTTGGCCGCCGGTTCTTCCGGCCGGGTGATTTCCCGCAGTTGCAGTGCGCGCTTCCGGCAGGTGTCGCCCCAGCAGGCCGTGAGTGTCGCGTCGGCCGTCCGTTGCGCCGGCTCCGGGTGGACCTTGACCTGGATACCGGCGGGCGCGTCCATCAGGGTGCAGGGGTGGGTGTTTCCGTCGGCGCCCCCGCACGCGGTGAGCAGTGCCGCAGCCGCCAGGGATGCTCCGATCCCGATGCTCTTCCTCACGTTGACGCCGTCCCGTCCGTCGACTCGTCGTGGGTGAAGCCGCTGGCCCAGTATCGGCCGTGCATGCCGAGGTCGAGGAGCATGCGTACGACGTCCTCGACCGGCATCGGCGGCGTCTCGTGCTCCACCCACCAGCGCAGTACGGCGATCTGCTCGCCCACCCAGACGCGGGCGAGGAGGGTCGGGTCGATTCTGGGCTCGACACCGTTGCGCTCGGCGCGGTCCCGGAATTCCTCGGCGGTGGCCCGGGCGATCGCGTCCGTGAACATCTGGAGCGGCCGGCCGTCCCCCTCGCCGCGCAGCACGATCCGGTAGGCATCGCGTTCCTCGCGGGCGTGCCGCAGCATCTCCAGTACGGGTTTGCCGGTGAAGCCGACGGGGCTCTCGGCCATGACGGGGCGGAGCCGTTCGGAGAGGCCGTCCAGGAGGCCGGCCGTCACCCGTGCGAAGAGGTCTTCACGGTCCCGGAAGTGGCTGTAGAAGGTGGCCCGGCCGACATCGGCGCGCTCGGTGATGTCCTCCACGGTGAGCGCGCTGAAGCCGCGCTCAAGGACCAGCTCCACCAGCGCGTTGCTCAAGGCCCGCCGGGTGCGCCGGGTGCGCCTGTCCTCGGCCATCGCATCCCCTTCTCGTACCGCTTCTCGTGCCGCGTTTCGTTCCGTCGTCGCTCCCGGGGGAGTCTACGTGAGCCTTGACAGCGAATAAGTTACTGAACAAGCTGTCTAGAAACGTTCAGGTTGTCGTGTTGCCTCTCAATGTCGCCCCTCGGCTCTGGAGAACCCCTTGAACCTCGGCACCTACCTCACCCGCAGCGCCCGGTACTGGCCCGATGAGACCGTGCTGGTATGCGGCGAACGCACCTGGAGTTACCGGCAACTCGACTGCCGCACCAACCAGTTGGCCGCCGCGCTGATCGGCCGTGGCCTGCGCCCCGGCGACGCGGTCGCCTCCCTCGCCTGGAACAGGGGAGAGCTGGTGGAGACCGAATTCGCCCTGTACAAGGCGGGACTGATGCGCGCGCCGGTCAACGCCCGGCTGGGGCGCGGCGAGATCACCCACATCCTGCGCTACGCCCCGGTGCGCGTCCTGGTTTTCGACGCTGCGCACCGCGAGGACGCGCTGGCCGCGATCGCCGCGGCGGGCACGGACTGCCTGCCCGTACCGCTCGACGACGTACCGGGCGATGACGTACCGGGTGATGACGCACCGTCCGACGAGATACCGGCCGCCGGCCCGGTGGGCGTTCCGTACGCCGACCTCCTCGCCGAAGGGACCGGCGATCCGGTCGCCGTCGAGGTCGACGAGGACGAGCCGTGCGTCCTGAACTTCACCTCGGGCTCGACCGGCGCGCTGAAGGCCGCCGTGCAGACCTTCGGCAACCGGCTGGCCAACATGCGCAAACAGCTGATGAGCGACGAATCCCGGCCCCGCCCCGGCACCCGCTACCTGGCCTGCGGCCCCATCACCCATGCCACCGGAATGGGGCTGCTCGCCGGCGTCTTCGGCGGCTCCACCACCCATGTGCTGCCGGCCTGGAGCCCCGAGGCGTTCCTGGAGACCGTGGAGAAGGAGCGCATCACCGCCACCTTCCTCGTGCCGGCCATGCTCACGATGGTGCTCGCTCACCCCGGGGCGGCCGACCGGGACCTCTCCAGCCTCACCAGCCTCCGCATCGGCGGCGCGCCGATCGCGCCCCAGCGCCTGCGCGAGGCCGTCGCCCTGTTCGGGCCGATCGTCGCGCAGGGCTACGGCCTGGGCGAGACCACCAGCGTCGTCGCGGGCCTGACCGGCCAGGACATCGCCCGCGCCGTCACCGAGGACCCCGAACTCCTGCAGTCGTGCGGCCGTGCCGCGTACGACACCGAGATACGTGTGGTGGACGAGGCCGGCCGCGAGCTGGGGCCGCGCGAGGTCGGTGAAGTGATCGTGCGCGGCCCCGACTGCGTACGCGAGTACTGGCAGGAGCCGGAGCTGTCCGCCGAGACGTTCAAGGACGGCTGGGTGCACACCGGCGACCTGGCATGGATGCGCGAGGACGGCTATCTCTTCCTCGTCGACCGCAAGAAAGACATGATCATCTCCGGTGGCTTCAACATCTACTGCACGGAGGTCGAGGCCGCCCTTTACGAACACCCCGCCGTACGGGAGGCGTGCGTCGTCGGCGTACCGGACGAGCGGTGGGGCGAGGCCGTCAAGGCCGTGGTCGTGACCCACGAGGGGCGCGCCGTCACGCCGGGCGAACTGATCGAGTTCTGCGCCGGGCGCCTCGACCGGTACAAGAAGCCCCGCTCCGTGGAGTTCGTCCCCGAACTCCCGCACAACCGCAACGGCAAGCTCGACCGCAAGGCCGTACGCGAACCGTACTGGGCCGACGCCGCCCGCCGCGTGAACTGACCCGCTGCCCCGTACCAGGAGAGAACGGCCGATGACTTTTTCCCTGCGCCCCGCCTACTCCGACCCGCAGCTCGCCGCCCTCGTCGACAAGCTGCGCGACTACCTGGACGGCGAACTGGCCGCCTACGAATGCGACCGGGGCATCACCCGGGCCAGTCGTCTCACCCGCGCCGACCTTCAGCCCGTCTGGCAGCGCAGCCGCGAACTGGGCTTCTACGGCATCCACTTGCCCAAGGAACACGGCGGGCAGGACCTCACCCAAACCCAACTGGCCGCGCTGAAGGAGGAAATCGGCGCGAGCGGCCGGGTACTGGGCCACAGCGTCCTTGGCGACATGGGCGGCCCGCTGCGCGCCGGTGACATCCTGCGGTACGCCACCGAACACCAGCTGCGGACCTACTTCCTGCCCGTGGTGCGCGCGGAGCGCGCCTGCTGCTTCTCGCTCACCGAGGCCGACGCCGGCTCCGATGTGCGGTCCATGCGTACCACCGCCCGACGGGACGGCGACGACTACGTCCTCAACGGCCACAAGGTCTTCTCCTCCGCCGGCCCGTTCGCGGACTTCGCCATCGTCGTCGCCCGCATGGCCGGCACCGGCGAGAACGAGGGGGAAGGCGAGAGCAAGGGCGGGAGCAATGGCGGGAGCGAGCGCGGGGACGACGAGCCGCGCTTCTCCGCCTTCCTCCTCGACCTGGACACACCCGGCTGCCGGGTCCTGGACGGGGCCACCCCGATGTCCGGCGAGCACATCGAGAGCGACATCGTCCTGGATAACTGCCGGGTGCCCGCCGAGAATCTGCTGGGGGAGGAGGGCAAGGGACTGCGGATCGCCCTCGGCCGGGTCACCGTCAACCGTCTCCTGCACTGCCCCACCGCACTCGGCGCCATGCGCCGCGCCCTGGACCTCACGCTGGAACGCACCCGCCACCGCACAGTGGCGGGCGGCCGGCCGCTCCTGTCGCTCCAGGCCATCCAGCACAAGGTCGCCGACATGGCCACCGAGTTCTACGCCGCCCGCTCCATGACCTATGCGGCCCTCGCCGCGCTGGACCGCGGCGAGGACGCGCGCACCGAGGCATTCATGTGCAAGCTCTTCGTCGCCGAATCCGCCTTCCGGCTCCTGGACGAGGCCGTCCAGATCCACGGCAAGGAAGGACTCACCCAGGGCAACGAGATCGAGTACCTCTTCCGCAAGATCCGCATGTTCCGGATCCTGACCGGCACCTCCGAAATCCAACGCAACGGCATCGCCCGCGACCTGGCGTTCAAGAGCTCCTGAGGATGACGAGTTGCTGGGTCGCGCGGGTCATCGCGACATAACGGTCGACGCCTCCTTCGATGCCCTCGCCGAACGCCTCCGGGTCGATGAGGACGACCAGATCGAACTCCAGCCCCTTCGACAGCTCCGGGGTCAGCGACCGCACGCGGGACGTCGCCCGGAATCCGCCCTTGTGGATGTCACCAGTGCCGATGACGCAGGCGGTTCCCTCGGCGTGCGCACCGAGCCACGCATCGAGGACCGAGTCCAGCTCCGCCACAGATCCGTGGACGACGGGGATACCACTGCGCCGGATGGAGGTCGGCACATTGGCATCCGGGAGCGCCGCGCGGATGGCCGGCTCCGCCTCCGCCATGACCTCTTCCGGCGTGCGGTAGTTGATGCTCAGGGAGGCCACGGTGATCCGGTCGAGCCCGGCCCGCTCCAGCCGTTCCTGCCACGACTCCGTGAACCCGTGCCTGGCCTGGGCGCGGTCGCCGACAATGGTGAAGCTCCGGGACGGGCAGCGCCGCAGCAGCATCTGCCACTCGGCGTCGGTCAGTTCCTGCGCCTCGTCCACGATGACGTGCGCGAAGGGGCCCGCGAGGAGGTCCGGTTCGGCGCCGGGCAGCGCGCTCTCGTCGATCAGTGTGTCCTGCAGATCCTGCCCGCGCAGCATCCCCATCGCGCCCTCGCTCTCGTCGATCACGACGTTCTGCAGCAGGCTGTCCATGACATCGGCCCTGCGCGCACGTTCGGCGGCGACGGCGGCTTCCTGCCGACGCCTGCGTACGGACGCCTCCGGGTCGCCGAGCCGCTGCCGTGCCGCGTCCAGGAGCGGCAGGTCGGACACCGTCCAGGCGTGGGCGTCCGCGCGCTGCAGCTTGCGCACGTCGTCGCGGCTGAGCCAGGGAGCACACTTGCGCAGGTAGGCGGGTACCGACCACAGGTCCCCGACGAGGTCGGTCGCCTCGAGCATCGGCCACGCACGGTTGAGGGTCCTGATCAGCTCCCGGTCCTGCAGCAGCGACCTCCTGAGCAGCTCGGCCGGTACGTCGCTGCCCTCACCGTCTTCACTGTTGTGCTTCTCGATCAGAATCGTGAGCAGCTCCTCACGGACCTGATCACGGGCCTCGTTGTGCGGCGTACCTGGTTCCACCGCGTCGAACGCCGCCGCCCAGTCGTCGGCGCTCAGCCAGATGTCGGACCAGTGGGTCGAGACCGTCATCCCCTCGGTGGGCGGCTCCTCGTAGATGCCGACGGCCGGTTCGATCGCCTTCACCAGGTCCCCGGACGACTTGAGACGGGCCACGTCCGGGTCGGTCTCGATCGCCGCTGCGGCGCCCTCGGTGACGAGATCGCGCAGGGTACAGGTCTGCACGCCCTCCTCGCCGAGGCTGGGCAGCACATCGGCGACGTAGGCGAGGTAGGGCCGGCTCGGACCGACGAACAGCACGCCGCCGCGGCGGTGTCCGAGTCGCGGGTCGGAGTAGAGGAGGTGCGCTGCGCGGTGCAGGGCGACGACGGTCTTGCCCGTGCCCGGACCGCCGTCGACGACGAGAGCGCCGCGGGAGCCCGCCCGGATGATGGCGTCCTGGTCGGCCTGGATGGTGCCGAGCACGTCGCGCATCCGTTCCGACCGGTTGCCGCCGAGGCTCGCGATGAATGCGGACTGGTCGTCGAGCGCGGCGTGCCCTTCGAGCCCGTCGGGGGTGAACACCTCGTCCCAGTAGTCGCTGATCCGGCCGCGGGTCCAGCGGTACCTGCGGCGGCTCGCCAGCCCCATCGGGTGGGCGTGGGTCGCCGCGAAGAACGGCTCGGCCGCGGGGGAGCGCCAGTCGAGCAGCAGCCGGCGCCCCGCGCTGTCGGTGAGGCCGAGGCGTCCGATGTACACGGGCTCGGGGTTGTCCGTACGGACGATGTGTCCCAGGCACAGATCCAGACCGAAGCGGCGCAGTGCGCGCAGGCGGCCGGTCAGCCGGTGGATCTCGGCGTCCCGGTCCATGGCCGCCCGGCCGATGCCGCCGGGCGCCTTTCGCTCGGCATCGAGGCGGTCGGACAGTTCGGCGATCGTCTGCGCAAGGCACTCGGCGATGGCCGCGAAATGCCGCTCGTCGTTGTCGATCAGGGCCGGGTCGGCCTTGGCGGAAAGGTGGTCGGGAAGGTCGAACGCACTGCTGGTCAGGGGGTGCATAGCCAGTGATTCTGCGGGACGACCGGGGCCTTGCCGCAAGCCCCCCAGTGCGCTATAAGTTGAGAGTGGCAAGGAGAGTGAATACACCTCCTTGCTTTCTCCTTGCCCTTCTCCCTCAGAGGCCGAATTCCTGCGGGGGTAGCCCGAGCGCACGGCAGGCTTCGCGCACGACGGCCTGCTCGCTCTCGATGAAGGCACCGTCGGCGCCGCCGATGATGATGCCGATCTGGATGACGGCGCGCGCTTCGGTGGTTTTCTTCCTCGCCTTGCCGACCTCGTGCAGGACGGCGGTCTTCCCGTGCTCGAAATTGAGAGCCAGCCGGTCGAGGTTTTCTTCGAAACGCCGCTGCAGGTCGTCCGCGGCGAAGTTCTGCAATACCTCGTTCGTCGCAATGAGTTGAGCGACCCGGACCTGCTCGGCGGGGTCGATGATGCCGTCGGCAGCAGCGACCAGAGCGCACATGGCCATACTCGCGTCACGGAAAGCGCCACTGCGCAATTCGTGCTTGCGCGACACGAGTTGATTCTGCATCGCCGAAGCGGACGCCTTGAGACGCCCCCAGACAGCCACCCGCCCCTTGCCACCGTTACCGGCATCAGTACCGGTATCGGCACCGACCGGGAGGGCGGCCGGCAGGCGGCAGTGCTCCAGATAGTCCTGCAGAGCGGAGAGGCGCTGGTCCAGTGTGACGCCGGCGATCCGGTAGTAGATCTGCTTCCCCTCCTTGCGGGCGTCGACCAGACCGCCGCGATGGAGGAGACGCAGATGCTCGGAGGCGGTGGAGGGACTCAGACCGTTCCGCTCGGCTATCTCCCCGGCGCTGAGTTCACCGGCGCCCGAAAAATGCGCCAGCATCCGCCGCCGGGTCTCGCTCGCCAGTGCCTTGAGGAAGACCGCTGTTTCCTCATCCACCGGTGTCTCCTGCGACGCCTGGCCCCTGCTCACGACCACCTCCGGACACTGCGCTGACGCCTCGATTCGACAGCCGCGTAGAAGCATTCACCTTCTCACAACACCGAAACCGCCCCGCTGCCGGTCCACTGCCGCTCCACTGTCGGCCCGCTGCCGGTCCGACCGCGGTGGCCGCACCTCCTCGTTCCGAGGTCAGCCGCGCGGCTGCCGCGAATGACCGGAGCCACGCAGGATCGCCCGCATGGCGAGCACGCCGGCCGCGGTAGAAAGGGCCACCGAGGACGCCGCGATCCGCCGCGCTGCCCATCGAGGCTCCGGCCCTGCCGCCGAGACGTACACAGGACGGCCGAGCAGAAAGGCCGGGGGCCGACCGGTGCGGTACTCCGTCAGCCCTGCCCAGGGCCGGAGGCCCCGACCCCCAAGGGCCGCGGCCTCCGTTGTCGAGCGGTACGTTCGAGTCGAGCGGTATGTCCGATGGGAATCGTCCTTACGGGCCTTCGGGCTCGCGGCGGGCTTCGCCAGTGGTGCGGCGGCCGGTCCGGCGGATCTCTTCGCCGGCTTCCCGACCCGACTCCTTGGCCTGCTCCTTGGTGGACCGGCCGGCCTCCTCCGCGGTTTCCTGTACGGCTGAGGCGGCCTGCCGGGCAGGCTCGCGCAGCTGCTCGCGTACGTTCTGGGCAGCCTCCTGCGCCGTCTCTTTCAGCGGCTGCACCAGGTCCTCGGAGCGGTCACGGACCTCCCGCCCCATGCGCTCCTCCACCGGCGTCGCCGGGAACAGTGCGCCGGTGAGCATGCCGGCTCCGAACGCGATCAGTCCGGCGGCCAGCGGACTGCCCTGGGTCTGCTCACGGATCCGCGCGGGTGCCTGCTGGGCCTGGCCCTCGAGGCGCTCGGGCACCTCCTTGGCCTGCTGGGCCAGCTGTTCCGTAGCGCCGCGCACCTTCTCGCCCACCTTCGGGCCGCCGGGCCCGGACGTGCCCATCACCTTGTCCTTGATCGTGCTGAGCCGGTCGCGCGCGGCCCCGGCCTTCCGGCGGGCCACCCGCGGCGGGCTCACCCGATCGGCCAGCTGGTCCACGGTCTGCGTGAGGTGCGTGCGTGTGGCGTCGGCTTCCTGCCTCAGCTCGTCGGGTGTCGTGCCCATTTCACGTCCTCCCTGAGGGAATCCTTCGCCCGTTCGGGCGTCGGCTGGACAGAGCGCATCCGCCGGCGGCCCGCCGCATAGAGGGCCGCGCCGACCACTGCCCACACGGCGGCCATCACCAAGGCGGCCCAGGCGAGGTCGATGACGTGCGCGAGACCGTAGACCGCCGCCAGGCTGGCCAGGAGCAGCGTGAGGCCGGCGGCGTAACCCGCACTGCCGTACATGCCCGCGGCCCTGCCCGCCTTCCTGCCCTCTTCCTTGAGCTCCGCCTTGGCGAGCGCGAACTCGTTGCGGACCAGCCGCGTCAGGTCGCTGGTGACATCGCTGATCAGTTCGCCCACCGAGGACGACGCGTCGCGCTCCGTGGTGGGCGTCCCGGCGCCGCCGGTCTCGGGCTCGGGCCCCGGCTCGGCGGCGGTGCCGGGACGGGGAACCGGCCGGGTGGCGCGGTCGTCCGCAGTACCGAGCCGCGGGTCGCGCTGCTCGGCGTCACCGGACCGAGGCGTCCCCGGCTGTCCGGGGCGTCGACCGGCCACGGTCACCACTCCCCACCGGGCCGCCGAGTGCCCCGCGGCGCTGCCGAACCGGGCGGCGGCTGTACGGACTGCACGTCCTCCGACGTCCGCGGCGGCAGACCCGGAGTCGTGAGCGGGCGGTCCGGCGGCTGCTGCGACGGCTCCTCCTGCACGGGCTGGGACGCCGCCGGCTGGTACGCGTTCGGCGGGACCCTGCCCACCGACGGACCGGATGCAGGCACGGACGGGCGTTCTTCACCGGCGGCCCCGGACGGCGTGCTCGCGGCGCTGCCGATGCCCCGGCCGACGCGCGACACGGCGAAGCCGGCCAGTGCCGCGCCGGCCAGGAACAGGCCGGGGCGACGCCGCGCGAAGTCCTTCATCCCGTTCAGCAACTCGTCGGGGCCCTGACGGTCGAGGCGGTCGGCGAGCACCTGCCCGCGGTCCGCCGCCTGCCGCACCAGGGACGCGGCGGGCGAGTCGGGCTTGGCCTCGTCGCTCATGTGCCGCAGGTCGTCGGCGATGCGGCGCAGGCCGGCCGCCATCCGCCGGACCTGGGCTCCGGTCTCACCGGCCGCCTGGTCCCGGGCCTTCTCGTACAGGTACCGGCCCTGCGCGGCCGTCTCCTTGGCTACCTCCGTCGCGCCTTCACGGGCCGTGCCCGCTACCTCCTGCCCTTTCTCCTGCGCCACTCGCGCACCATGCTGGACATCCTGCCGGGCCGTACCGCCGACAGCTGACGCCTGCTCAGGTGCCGGGCGGTGGGGCTCTTCGGTCCGAGCCATGGCTCCTCCCTCAGGATTCGCTGACGTTCGAAGCTGGCGTTCGAATCGGTCGGCGGGTACCCCTGCCCCTGATCGGAACACCGCACGGCGCCGCGAAGCTAAGGCCGGAACGCGACGGCGGGAACACGGTGCGAGAAGGCTTGTACGGCGGGTACCGAGCGCGGCGGTGGGCCGGCGGCCCTGCCCGGACCCCACCGGTCCTGCTGCCAGGCAGGAGCCCGGCGCGGACCCCGTCGTGAATGCGGGCGTCCGGTGTCCCTGACCGAGAAGTGGACGTGCCCGGGCTCGGTGAACTGCTCCAGTCCGGCTACGCCACGGGTCCGCCCGAAACCGAAGAACCGTAGCCGCCACTGGTCACCCCCGAGTACGACCGGTTGTAGCCGCCCACCCGGATGCGCCGACCGGTCCGGCTGTTCAGCAGAACGAAACGTCGGCGCCTGGGGTCAGTGTGACGGGGGTCTCGATGTGCCGGACGAGGAATGATCCCCGGCCTGTCCTCGTTGTACGAGAGGTGTCGTAGTTCGGCATCGAGTCGTCGGGCAGTCTGTTTAGTTCGATGGTTTGGATTCGTCGCTGGGCGGCCGAGCCAGCGACAGGAGCTCTATGCGGGCGTGTACTGGCTGCCTGTGAGTTACCCGCTCCGGCGACCTCGTACTTTTCTGAGCCACGCCTGCTCGACATCGCCCATGCGTCGGCAATGAGGGACAGGGCTCGCCTCTCCGGTGAAGCTGGCTGTCGCGTCCCGCGCGGCCTCACCCGGTTGGCCTCGTGCGCGCAGGGCATGAGCGGCACCTATAAGGCCGCGCTGCCCACGGGCTCGGTCGGCATGGCTTCCCCAGAGGGCAAGCTGATCGCAGCATTTGCGCGATGCAATCGGCGCCGTAAGTGACCACATCCGCATGCGGAATTGCTGTGGGGGCCGTTCTGGCCGTGCGGCAGGAGCAGTTGGACGAGATCGTGCACAGGTATGGCATCACCGTGAGCGATATCGCGCTGCGCGACCCGGACTACCTGTCACCGCCTGGCGCCTGAGACGCAAAGTCGCGAAGTTAGGGTGAACGTGCAGGGTCCCGGTCACTTCGACTGACCGGGGTCCTGCTTTGTGCGCTCACTTGTTCAACACGCCGAGTTACTTTTCCCTTCGTGGCAGCTTTGGGAGAACACGGCCTTATGGGCTGTTCAGGCTCGTGCCCTAGTGCCTTGACGGCGTCCTGACGGGCCGACCCCACCGCACTCACCCCTCGGACCTATGGAATCCTGACGCCATATGAATTCGCGCCACTGTAGGCGAAAATCAGCCGATTCCCTCTCGTCTAACTTCGGTCCCAGAGTAAGGCGCAGGGCATAAACGGCGACTTTTTTCGATTTTCACAGACTGTGACTACTGCAGGTGGGCGGCTTATCGATGGCCGGTCCCTGCTAGGCCGCGGAAATTCGACCGTTCACCCATTCGGGTGATGGCGCCAGAAAGTCCGGGCAGGTCAGAGACGGTCTCGGACTGTTCTACAGTCGTCTCCGGCAAGGGCGATCGGCCGGGTGGAGCCGTCCACCCGGCCGATTCGACCAGCGAGCCCACAGCTCGCTGATCAAGCGAACCCACTTCCGGAAGATCGAAGGTTCCCTTATGAGCTTAACGCAGTCACTGCAACGCGAGCGGTCCGCCGAGGGCCCGTTTCGGCGTGCTGACGAAGCTGTCGTGCTCGCACCGATCCCCAGGTCGCTCGTGGTTTCACTCTCGTTTGTTCGGCTGTTGCTGTTCGCGCTTCTGTCAGTGCCTGCTTGGCTGATCTGGCCCTTCATGGACGAACGAAAACAGCGAGTTCTGATCGAGGTGCTGCAGAAGCTCATCGACCGGACGTGCATCTGCCTCCGAGTCTGGTAGCGACAGATAGGCCGATGTGAGGGGAGTACAGCGTTTCGGTGCTCCCCCCTTCCTCTGTTCAACAACCGACCGGTTCCCGAACGCTTCGATGGCGTCGGGTAACGCGGCGTTATCCGGCGCGACCCTTACCGCGAGGGTGGAAACTGGATCAATGTCAGGATTTCCCTGGCAACCCGTCACCGTGTCAGCTGGCCTGAGCGTGACGCGCCGCTTCCTGCACCCAGGCCAGCGGCGAGGCCGGTTGGTCCCATTGGGTCCAACGGGACCAACCGCGCCGTGTCAGGCTGCGATCCGCACCTCGCCTCCCGCTGTCCGAGGCCGAGCGCCCTCAGCGTCGAGTCGGCGCGGCCCGTCGATGAGGTCCAAGACAAGTCCGGATCTGCCGTCGGAGGGCAACGGGAAGTTCCTGATGAACCACTCGATGAGCAGCAGCTCATTGGGTCGCAGGGTGGAGGCGAGGAAGACCGGCTGCCTGCTGCCGCGGTCGCGGACCTTGGCCCAAGCGGCGAACCAGGGGATAAGAGACGAGCCGCTGATCTCGCAGCTCTCCAGGAAGGCGATGTAGGTCCGGACGTCCTTGGGCAGCCCGCGCGCCGTGATGATGGCGTGGGCGGTGCTGTGGGACAGGCGCCCGGGCCCGGCGCGCCGCTCCATCTCGCGTACCGGGGGGCTGCCGGCCCGCCGGTACGCATCCCGCAGGGCGCCACTGAGGTCGGCTAGATCGCGGACGAGCTGGGGCTTGGGCACCACCGCGGAGCGGCGCGCGGTACGCACGGCGATTGCGGCCGCCTCATGGGCCCGTACATACAGCGCCCGAGCCTCATCTTCCGGAGCACCGCACGCCCGCACATATTCGCGGACGGTTGTCCACTCGGGCGGCCGGGTGCCGCCGCGGGCGGCCCGCTTCAAGGTGGCCGCGGAGCACAGCGTGTAGGCGGCGAGCTCGGCGTAGGTCAGGCCAGCTGCGGCGCGCCGGGTGCGGAGGTGGGCAGCGAGGTTGCCTACCTCGCGCACGGTGTAGTCGATCGGCATCTCGGGACGGGCCATGTCGGCCTCAGCTCCCCGAGCCGTTGCTGAGGACTGCGGCCAGCAGTCTCCGCAACATCCGCCCGCCGCCTCCCTTCTTCCCTCCCCTCACGTGTGCGGCCAGGAGGACGGCGACACCGACGCCGCCGGCGACGGTAAGGAGCAAGGCGACGTCGCGCACCGCCATGCGCGCGACGAGATGGAGGACGACGGCCGCGGCGAGAAACGCCACGAGCACAAGGGCCTGTGGCATGCCGAAGCGAACCGCCGACGAATTAGCTGAGGCTGACGCCTCGTCGATGCGGGACATGAAATACCCCTCGGGACTGGCCGGTGGCGGCCCGGGACGGCCCGCCACCGGCTGATTGCTGCTGACTCACCGAACCGAGACCGCGAGTGTTGGCGGGCACCCAAAGCTGCAGTCGATGGCTCGAACGGACAGTTACCGCACGGTGCTTGACGGCTTCATGCCCGGTAGCCGCTAAGCGTCTCAGGTCCTAGGGGGTTGTCGAAGGGCAGAGGCCGTTGGCTCAACCTCCATCTAAGTGGCACAACATGAGCACGAGATCGATCGGGCCTCCTGTGACCAGCGTCGTTGCTCGTGCCCCGGGGATTGGTTCATCTTCCGTCCCGGCTTGCTTGCCCATTGCTGTTTAGTTGCGGTCCCCAGACTGGCTATCAGCTTCGTCGGGACTCATCGCCCGCGCGACGCGCCCCTTAAGGCTGCTGACTCAACCGACCCAAGGGGAAAGACGTTGATCATGCTTGGCGGCTGGTCAACGCGATGAGAGCCATCGGCCACCCGGGTACGGGCGTCACCGGGGTTCTCAGCTGGCGGGCTGAGCGGCGCCCAGCCCGAGGGCCGTAGGGCCACTCGGACCGTGCATCGTTCCGTCCTGGAAGAAGTTGTCGGGCCTGATCGCCGTCCTCGGATGGCCAGAGCCCGGAGTTCGGGGCCCGGCCGTACACGGCCGGGCCCCGACGTGCCCCCGCGGGGCAGCCCTCCGTACGACGCGAGCCGCCCCTGGCAGTCCCGGTCCGGCGGACGCCACGATGGAAGCCGGCCTCGGCGAGTGGAGACGGCCATGGGCTGGGCGAATCCCCAGTACCTTCCCGCACTGTGGGCAGACGGGCAGTTCACACGCCTGCTGAAGGCGCGCACACATGCCGATGTGCGACTCGTGCCAGGACGGCCGGGTCACGGTCACCGACACGGCGATCGGAGAGAACTGCACGATCCCGGGGGAGCGCTGCGTCGGGACCGGCACCGTGCCTGAGTGCGACCGGCTCGACGAAGTGTCACGCGCCCCACGTTGTCTGGGGTTTCCTCAGGGTGGCGCCGCTGGGGTGACACGAAGCCGGTCACTGAACCAACGGGTCATTGCAACTGCTCAACGTGGCTACTTCATACTGGCCTTCATGATTGGTGCGCCTGCGACGACACTGAAGAACACCTATAAGAACTGCCGCCTCGGGCGTTCCGACCTGACCGAACTCTTCGCCCGCGCAACCGGACACATCCCATCGACGCACGTGACTGTGACCACGGAACACAACAACACACGCTGGACCGCCGACTCGCTGTCGGACCTGATCAACAGCGTCACTTCGGCCTCCAGCTACGACAGTCACGTCCCTTGGGACAACCTCCAATTCAGAGCCGAGGTCCCAGGGGGCGAGCTGGAGGTCCTGATCGACATCACGCCCAAATGGCTACACGTCCGGGTGGAAGGGACGAACGACATCCTCGTCCATGGGCAGCAGGCTCGTATCGAGCTGTTCTTGCGCAACCGGGGAGCCAGCGAGGCTCAGGAGCCACACAGGCAGCGGACGGCTGTACTCACCACAGTCGCAGTATGCGCAGTGAGCGTCCTGGTCGTCTGGGGGTCTTTGCCACAGGGGCCGCTTGTTGACCCGAGGGTTGCGACCATAGTCGTATTTGGCTGTTCTCTGGCAGCGCTCACACTGACGCTTCCTCCTCTCTTCTTCAGCCGACGCGCCAAGCTAGATGTCCTGCAGGACATCCCGCGAGGATCGACCTGGAGGCGTCTCACTCCAATGGAGAGGGCCACCGTCATTGGTCTCTACGTAACAGCACTTGGCGTGGTCGGAACCGTGGCCTCGGGCGTTGTCGACGTCGCGGGCCTCTTCGGCGAGTAACTAGTCGGTCGTTGTGATCTTGCGAGGTGCTGCGTGTACGGCGAGCGGGCTTGTCGTGCGGTTGATGTCGGACGATTTGCGGGGCTTCCAGCGGGCGTGCCACCGAAGCTGGCACGCCCGCAGGCCAGGTTGGCGCCGGTCTCGAGGCAACCGGGAGATCCCGGACGCGATCGTGTTCGTAGCCGCGTCAGGCTGCACGTGAAAATCAACTGGTACTCGTATTGGGTCGATCGAGCGTCACCATTTTCGGCGCTTTCCGTGTGGTCCAGGCATGTGTCTGGGGCACGTGCTTGCCCTTGGACGCCCCCGCCCCAGTCCTACTCGTTAGCCGTCCGAAGGGCGTGTTCTGCCTGGTCCGGAGGGAGCTGCCAGTCCGTTACACGGATCCCGGCGCTTTCGATGAGGCCGGGGTCCAGCTGCAGCAGTTGGACGGGGGAGTGGCCATGGCGGTGCAGCCAGACGCGGCGGCGGCGTTGTTCAGTCTCGCTCAGTTCGTCCCAGCGGTCGTGGCAGACTCCGGGACGGTCCGCGAGGTTCTCTGCGGCCCAGGCCCGCACGAGGCTGTGCTCTGCGGGGGCGATGTGCAGGGCGATCAAGGCCCATGCGGTGCTGTAGGGCAGGGAAGGCCCGTGCTGTCTCATCAGGCGGTGGGTGCGTAGTTGCCGTAAGGGAGCCAGAAGCCATCGTCTGGTGGTGAGATTCATGGGGTGTTTTCCTGTTCGGGCGGTCCCAGCCAGCGGGCCGCAGTATCAGCAAGGTCGGTGTGGCCCAGGGCGCGGAAGGCATGGATGACGGCCTGCAGCAGGAGCTGCTGCTGTGCGGGGTTGTGCAGGACGTCGATGAGCTGGTCGGCGAACTGCCTAAGCTCCGTCCGGTGCCCGGCCGGCTGTTGTCCCGGCGGCGCCAGGTGTTCCAGCGCGCTCGTCAGTTGCTCGAGTTGCTCAGGTCGGTCAGGGAACCGGCTCATCCACCACACCCGGAGCAAATCCGGGTCGGAGAGGATGTCCTGCAGATGGCGCAGCCGGTGCATCTCTGCTTCGTGCTCAAGGTCGAGGGCACGGAGCCGGCGTGCGCTCTCCTCGGCCAGCTCACGGTCCCGCGGTGAGACTGACAGGCGGGCAGTACCGGTGGCCTCCAGCCCCGGTGCGGGACGGCCCCACGGCATCAAAGCGGCGTTGACCGCGTCCTGCGCGGCACCGAGGTCGAGTACCGAATGGCACCGCAAGACCTCGGTGGCCTGTCGGCGCAGATGCACGCGCGCCGGCGTCGCAGGATCGAGGTGGTCCGGCTGCGTGCCAGGGATCGCACGCCATGCACCGTCGATGCGCACGGTGAAGCAGGAGCTGCCAAGACAACTGGCCATCGGCTCGGGCCCTATGTCGAACGGATGGCCCATGTCGCCGGCCGGATAGGAGATCCGGCCGGTTGTCCTGCGGCGTCGGCGCGGCGATCTCACTGCGGCGGGACAGTATCGACGAGAGCCTGGTTCTCTGCCGCAGCGAGCGGATGCTGTTCTGCCGCGCCGGGTGCGTGCAACTGCTCGGAGAGGAGCTGTCCGAAGACTGCCCTGCGCCGGTCACGTCCCAGTTCGGTCTGGGCCGCGGAACCCACCAGCACCGCTGCCGCGCCCGGTTCGGCGAGCCGCGTACGCAGGACGGCTGCGGCCAGCGGCATGACCTGCTCGTCCGGAACGCTGGCGGAGTCGAGCCAGGCATCCAGCTGTTCATGGGCCTTGCGTGTCGTGGCGTTCTCTGCCAGCGCCGCGCGCCAGCCGCGCACGAGCATCTCCCAGGCAGCCGCGTCGGTTTCGAAGCCGGCTGCCGACTGCTCAGCAAGCAGGGGAAGCGGCAGCCCGTCTGCGAGCTCGGTCAGCGCCAGGAACGTCTCGGCGCCTACCCGCCGGATGACATCGCTTTCCGAGGAGGTCCACTGGATGATCTCCGACAGGATCAAGAGAGGCTGCGCGGCATTGGCGGCGAGCTTGCGCACCGCCTGGCAGGCTGCTGCCCGGTCCCGTAAATCCTCCCGCGCAGCCAGCAGCCGCAACCGGGTGAGGGCGATACGCGGATAGGTCTGTCCCAGTCGGCCGGCGCAGATGTCGGCGATGGCGGCGGCGAGTTCCGGGCTGGTGTTCTTTTGCTGGGCCCACGAGTAGAGGTTTTTGCGGACGCCCGGACCAGTGACTGGGTGGAGGGCCATCGCTTCCAGCACTTCGAGGGCCAGCTCGCGGTGTGCGGCACGTCCTGTGCTTATCCAGGAACCTGCGACGGACTGCACCATAGACCCGCCCGGCAGCAGGGACAGCCGTACCAACGCATCGGCGATCTCCCGCAGGTACTTCACGGCGGTCCCGCCGGGAGCACTGAGACGGGAAGCCCACTCCAGCAGCGGCTGACGCAGCTGAGGCCGCTGCAGCCAGACGTACTTCAACACCGCCTCGGACAGACCGTGATGGTCCACGTCCAGCGAGAGGGCCTCTTCCTCGACCGTACTGGCATCGATGGCATCCAGCCGTTTGTCCAGGTCACGCCCGGCGAGCGGACCGCCGCGCGGCAGGGCCCCGCCGACCAGTGAGAAGAGCTCGTCCGCCGCCTGCAGCACGATGCGGGCCGGCACACGCTCCAGCAGGGCAGCAGCGAGCAGCAGCGCACGCTCACGAAGATCATCCGGCTCTGCATGCTTCTCGAACCAGCGCTGCAGGTGAGCGCGCCAGTCGTTGAACTCCTCCGCGACCGCTTGCCGGTCGTCCTTCGGGGCCTGCGCGATGATTCTGGCCAGCCGCGCGGCGTCCCCGGCCCGCGCCGTGGGCGCCAGCAGTCCCTCCAGAGGCCCTGTCGTGAGCCAGTCCTCCCGTTCCGGTGCAAGACGCCGCACATGGGCCGTGGCGATCTCTTTGGCCGGGGGACGGGGCAGAGGCACACTGTAGACCGTGGTCAGGGAACCGGGGTTCCAGGTGTCCGGTGTGGCCAAGATGATCAGGTAGGCTCCGCTGGCCTCGGCTGTCTTGCGGTAGTCGGACAGCCCCGTATAGAAGTCCTCAGACAGCGTGGGACCGCTCTTCAAATCCAGGACGAAGCCGTGCTGGCTGGTGTGGGGCACCTGCTCAGTGCGCGGTCGCTCCCAGTCCGGCACCAACCAGCGGATCCGTTCCCGAGACACTCCAGCCTCGTGCAGGACGCGCAGCGCAGCGGCACGCCGACCCGTACCCGCCTCGCCGACCAGGACCAGCACGTTGCTCTGGCCGGGCTGGGACCGCAGCGCTCGCGAGGCGCGGGCCACCACACCGGGTCCCGCGCTATCAGCGGGGTCGACGAAAGCATGCTCGATTAGATCCATCTCGTGGTCGTCGACGCGGACGCCGTGGAGGTACTCCCAGCCGCGCACGTAGCGGTGGTCGTGCTCGGTGTAGTCACCGCCGACCTGAGTGATTCGGGATCCGCCCGAGGCGCTGGCGTTCTGGCTGGTTCCGGCGCCGGTGTTCTCTGTGTCCGTCATCGCCGTCCCTCCCCGGTGGTGTAGTTGCCGCCGACCTGGACCACACGTGCTTTGCCACTGGCCTTGGCCTTCTGCTTCACCCCGCCATCCGGAGCACCGCCGCTTGGCGGGGAGGAGGGCTCCGGTTCGGCCAGCGGCTCGTCGTCGGGAAGATAGGGGCGGACCGCGGCGGGGAGTAGACCGGGGACGAAGAGCCAGCACGGCTCCTCAAAACCCGGCTTGTCCTTGACGCGGGCAGGAGCGTGCAGGAACTGCCGTTTGCGCAGATTCGGCGTCCGGGCTTCCGCCACGCTCCGGCGGAAGACGGGGTCGGAGACAGCCGCGGCCAAGAGGACTCCGCTGTCCTGGGCGGCATCCATGGCTCCGCGAGCGGCGTCGCTGTCGACGAGACGGCAGACTTCCACCAGCGCCCTGTTGCGGTGAGCCGGTGGTGTCAGAGGCCCGACGTGGATGCTGGCGCGCAACCGTAGCTGCGGCGCGCTCTCCAAACGCGTGCGGTCGTACCGCTCCAGCGCGTGATGGAGATGGCTGAGAAACGGGTCGACCAGGCGTGCGGTGTGCCGACGGTCCAGGACGTAGACGGCGCCGTCACCACGGTCCTTGTAGCCGTTCTCCAGCTCGGCAAAGTCCGTTATCCCGCTCTGCGCGAACACAGTGGTCAGGATGTCGTCCAGGTCGGTGCGGACCGGTGCCATCTTGTCTTCCGGGATCTTGCTGTATTCCTTCATGTCGACGGCTAGGAGGGCGTACTCCGCCGGCACGTCGGCCGCTCCGGAGGGGAGGGGGAGTGTCATGGGAAACCATGCCTTTCAGCGGTAGGAGACTGGGTGGTCGCCTCATGCTGTAGGTGTCCCGCATGGCGCGATGCCCAGCAGTGGGCACCGCATGCGTGCGGTAGGTCACCTCTGGACGCGCGCGTGATCCTGAATGGCAGAGATGTCGCGCACCAAGAGGCCACCGGAAGGCGTTGTTGCCAGCCATCCCTGCTCTCGCCACGGCTTGAGTGCCATTCCCACCGCGTTTCGCGAAGAGCCGACCATTTGGGCCAGCTCGGCCTGCGTCAGGCGCACCGTGTACGTCCCGTCGGGCGCGGAGGAGGCGCGAGCCAGGCGGCCGAGCGCCGAGGCCAGCCGCGCGGGAACGGGCGCCGTCGCCAGCTCCAGGCGCACCGTCTCCGCCTCGCGCACTCGTGCGATCGAGTGTCGCAGTAGCGGGGCCAGCAGACCGTGACGTTCCACGAACGGGCGGAAATGCTCGGCTGCGACGACGTGCACGCGGCATTCCTCGGCGGCGATGACCGACGCACTGCGTGGCTGGTTGTCCAGAACCGCCAGCTCGCCCAGCAGCTCGCCCGCTCCCCGCACCGCCAGCAGCGTCTGCTCCCCGTTCGCACCGGTCAGCGTCACCAGCGCCGAACCGGAGGCCAGGAGTAACACGTGCGTACCGGGATCACCTTGCCGCAGCAGCATGCTCCGAGCGGGGCGGAGACGGGCAGGTGCCGTAGCGGCTAAACGGTCCCATAAATCATGGCCCATCACGGCAGCATGCTGCTGGTACATAGATCTCCCCCGAATCCTGTACTCCGTTCGTCACGATGCTCTCAACTCGTGATGTACAAGCTCAATAGGCAGATTTCGGCCATCACGATCACTGCTGTCGACAGCTAGCCATCGCAATGTCGGGGACTCTCTCTGCGCGTCACGTTCTCGAGTATCGCTAGCGGCTCAGCCTCCACAGGCACACATCCCGGTCGGTGCTGATGTGATTAGGGCGTGGTCCGATCGCTGTCCGGAAGGAGAGGGCGGGCGACAGCAGTTATCCGAGCCGGTGGACCTTGGCGGCAAGTCAGCCGGCCGAGGCCAATGCCCGCGCTCGTATGCCATGTCTGCCAAGCGGGCGGCTGGGTACGGCGTTCCGCCGCTGGCCTCCCTATGAGGTAAGGTCAGCGGCTGCTCGGTGCAGGTATCAGCCGAGTGTCTACCGGGGCGGGCGGCGCTGTAGCTGATCGATACGACGCAGTCGATATCGTCTGCCTCATCGGCCTGCCGGTGCCGAGACGGCGGCACCGGATGCGTGCGGCTACATTCTGACTGAGGCTGTTCGTTCAGGCTGCAGGGCCAGCGAGGGTCATCGAACGATGATCGCGTCCGACCTCGACTCGATGAACGGGGCGAAGCGGGACCATCCTCGCGGGTGCGAAGAGCAGGCCACGAAAGTTGGCGTGGCGTACGGCGACCCAGCGGCGGTCACCGGGGGCGTCTTCGGGTGCGATACCAGTGGCCGCGACGATGCGGCGAGCGATGCCGGCCCGCACAGCGTCGCTGGGAATGCGGTACTGGGATGTAGCCCGCAGGATGCTGCAAGTGCGACTGGCGGTACGCAGACAACTGCTCGCCTGGGAGACAATATCCATGATCGTCTCTCAGGCATGTGACGTCATTAGCCAGCGTGGCCGCGCCGCCCTGCAAGTGGTCCGGCAGCTGGAATCAGCGGTGTCTCCAGAGGGAGTGGAGGCGAAGAACGTCCATCTGCCACTGTGATTCGAGCCCATTCTCCGGGCACGGGAGTTGCCGCCCGAGGGAGTGGCCCACGTGCCTGTAGAGCGGGTGAACGTGCCGGTCTCCCACTGTGATCAGTGCAGATAGCAGCGGCTCGCCCGCAGGGGTGTCGCGGTCGACCATCACGAGCACCTCGCCTTGGTCGTCAGGGTGAAGGTGCGGCAGCTGACGCTCCATGCGTTGCCGGATACCTGACCACGTAATGGTCGACTGCTGCCGTGCCACGTTCTCAAGAACGTCCCTCAGGGCGCGGGCGATCTTGGTGAGCTCGTCTGCGGGGAGGCGGGGCTGATCCGCGGTCGCGGACTCGGCCGCAGGCGCGACGGCCATGGCGGCGGGGACTGGGCGTTGGGACGGTGTCGATACCGGAGGGGCAGTGGGGGTCTCGGTGACGGCCGCGTATCCTGCTCTCTGCCTCTGAGCCAGCCGGTCGCTGCACACGTCGAACATCGTCTGCAGGTCACCCGGCAGGGCACCTTTGTGCTGGCTCCGCAGGATCCTCATGTGTGCCATTTTTCCCCGGAGCATGAGTGTATCGATGGTGTCTCCTGCGAGGGTGAGCTCTTCCAGAACGGGACGCATCCGGTCCACCACTACCTCGTTGGTCAGCGCACTGCGCTGTTCGCGCGCTCGGGGCGGTACCGGCTCCGGCTGCCGCGTAGGCCTGGGGAGACTGGGGGCCGCCCGCTCGGCCTTCTGCTTCCCCCGGCTGGCGGTCGGCCTCTCCGCTTTCACGGGATAACCGATCAAACGTTCAAGTTCAAGGAGGACGCCGCCGTCTATGTTGCGAATGCGTCCGCGCGATGAAGCGTCCTCGAAAGCACGCACTGCCGCTTCGGCCTTTACCAGGGCCTCCTCCAGGCGGGCAGCGCGTCGCCCGGTGGCTCTGGACAGGACTCTCTTGGCTTCGTCGGTCAATTCCCTTAGCGCGCGGAGTCGCGCGAGCGAGGCGGTGCCGGGAACGGGCGCCGGATCGTCTGTATCGGACGGCACTCGGGCCTCGGTGCTCCGTGCTGCTGGTGCAGCACTCGTTGCGGGGCTGTGCGCCGCGTACGTGCGTCTGGCTTCCCGGTTGCACCAACGCCACATGGCGGAGCCCGACCCCGGCGTCCGCCTTCCCAATATGGCCAGGACGGTGGTGAGGTACGTCAGAGGTTCCCCAGCCCGATCCCGGATGAGGACAGAGAGCAGAGGCTTCTCAGGAGTGGCAGGACTATCAACTTCGACGAGCAGATCCCGGCGCCTGGCATTCGGCAGGTTCGAGACGTCGAGCCCGATCTTCCTGGAAAGCTCCTCCCAAGTGGTCGTGGTCCGCGCCGCTGCAGTCTCCAGCAGCGCCTCGCGTATACGAGCCGCCGTCTTGCTGCACTTGCGCGGGACCGACTGCGGCTTTGTATCGCCGGCAGACAGGGCGATCGCGGTCTTGAGGGGCCTGCCCAGGGAGACATCAGGGCGCCACAGGCCGGTATGTTCCGCATCAAGCCCGTTGAGCTGCGTCAGCCCGTCGGCGCGAATCGCCCACCTGGCTTCGCCAGTCGTGGAGCCGTCGTTGATCAGGATTCGTGCGACGCCTGAGAGCTGATAGACGTAGTCCTCGGTCGGTGCAGGGCTGTCGTCTGGCAGGGAAATGTAGCCCTGCACGATGCGGCTGCCGGCGGGTTTGACGTACGCCGTGATCAGATAGCGGCCAGGTGCGGTCAACGGGGATCCGACCGGAGGCGTGGCGGAGCCGTCCACAGCGAAGGTGATCTCGGTGCCGCGCAGCGCCAGGCTGGCGGGAAGCGGGTCGTTACGGCTGCCACCTGGCCGTACCGTCCCCTCGGCACCCAAGCCCTCCAGGGCAGGCGGCACCAGGCCGTGGGGAGTCATCCGGCACTCGTCCAGCGGGGCCCACACAACAGGCCCTTGGCGAGTTGCGACGCCGATCAGGACGCGGCGGTCGGTTCCCGAGGTTTCGCAGCGGACGCGAAGGGCGTAGCCCTGTCGGGCCATCATGTCGTCAACGAGAGGGCTATCGCTCCCGAAGACCCACTCGATGTGTCCCGCTTTGGCAGCGAGGCTGTCAGCTGCCCGACGCCAGGTGCGGTAGTCCTCGGAGCGCAGTTCGAACCGCAGAAGTTGCTCCGTCGCGCGTAACCAGAAGTCCACAGCGTCACCTGGCCCGTGGCCGAGACTGCGCAGATCGGCCTGCGCCGCGTGGCCTTGACCCGCCAGCCAGGCAGCCACGTCCCGCTTGATGAACAGATGGTCAGCGCTCTCCACGCCTTTGGCGGTGCGGTGACAGTCACGGGCTCCCTCAGGATCCGGAAAGTGGGCAAAGTGGCAGACCTTGTCCTCGTACCGCTTCGTCATCAGCTGCTCGCCGCAGCCGCCGAGCAGAGTGCCGCACCAGAAACGATCTGTTCCGAAGCGAAGACGGAACTGGTCGAGGTTGTGTGGTTCCTCGGGGAGGATGACCGGTTGATCAGAGTCGCAGTTTCCGATCACAGCGGTCTGTATCAGCCGAGTGTCGATCACTGCCACAGGCGCCCCGCACGCACGATATGCCCCTCCCCTATGTGGTGACGAACAGGTTACGACACGTAAAGAGGCTCGTCACCGGGCAGCGCATGGGCCTCGCCGGGAAGCGGTGGCTCACCTCGCAGGCGTGTGTGGAAGTTGAGCTCTGACGTGCGCCAACCAGCGGCGAACGTCTGCAGACGCTCGCCGCTGCACGTCGTCGTTGTCACGTAGTTCGTCACGCGCTCCGTCTATGAGTGCTAGTAGAGACTGCTTGAGTGTGCCGATGCACTCGGTACGTGGGAGGCGTCCCCGCCCCACTCGAGTGCGGGGAGCAGGCGGGTGACCGTACTGCTCCAACCGAGAACGAGGGCGGCCATTCCCGCGCGCGGGGAGCACTGGGCGCGGGTGACAGATACGGATCCGTGCTGGGGGTCATCCCCGCGGGTGCGGGGAGCATGCAAGGCCAAGGATATGAAGCAGTCCCAGCTGGCGGAGAGAAAATGAGGGAGACACCAGCGACATCCCGTCACAACGCACCCGTCAGCGTGCTGAACACGACGGCGGTACGGAGGTACCTCACGCATGCAGGGGCTAACTCCAGTTGACCCGACGTCGCTATCGTCGCTGTAACCTGCTCCCCGCACCCGCGGGGATGATCCGGCGTGGTCGCGACGGATCGGGATGCTCAACCAGTGCTCCCTGCATTCGCGGGGGCGGTTCGATCGAGGGGGCGGCGACTGCGTGGTGAGGTGGATCGCTTAGATCGTCGTTCGGTGAGCATCACCGAACGACGATCGCGTCCTGTGCCTGTTGCGTCATACGACGCAGAGCGATGGCCGCGGTAGGCAGCAGGATGTTGACGTCCTCGCTCCAGCTGTCGAGCAGGGCGCCGTCCTGCTGAAGTTCGGCTGCCAGCGTGGTGACGGTTCCCATGAGGAAGCCGCCCAGCACGATGCGCCGCCCTTGCTCATCCGGCAGCGTGCTCATCAGGCACATGCCGTCCACCTCCTCGTTGTAGTCGGGGTCGTCCGGATACCCGTGCAGGTCCAGCAGTTTCACGTCCTCGGGGCTGCGGGCGTCCACGGCCGGCCCCAGCCAATGGGTTGATTGCCCGTGCTGTGCCCAGGCCAGGAGTCGCATCTGTGGTGGCAGCATGCGCCGCAGTTCGTCCTCATGACGGCGGGTCTCCGCGGTGGCAGCTTTGAGGGCGCGAAGGCCCCGGCGGAAGGCGGGATGGGACGGGCTGACGGGGTCGGGGTGGAGTTCCAGCCATGCTGAGAGCTCGTCGCGGAAGGAGGCCATTGTCAGTCGGCGGTTTGGCTCGTATGCGGTCGCGGCTTCGAGGACCGGAGTGAGGTCCATCGATGCCTCCGCGCCCTCGGCCCACAGCGAGTACGCCCTGCCCTGTTCGTAGTGGGTGCCCTCGGGCGGAAACTCCAGGCCCTTGGCCAGCACGAACAGCGTCTTGGCCAGTGACCACACGTCGGCGTCGAAGGCAGGCTTCTTCGGGTCGAAGGACCGCATCTCCGGGGCCAGGAAATACAGCGGCCCCATCGCGGCACCGACAGCGGTCAGCTGCGGTCGCTCGGGCCAGCCCGCAATCCCGAAGTCAGCCACCAAAGGCCGTTGCTGAGCGTAGAGGAGGTTGTCGGGCTTGATGTCGCGGTGCGCGATGCCCCGTTTATGGAGCCGGGCCAGCGTATCCGCGATCTCACGAATTGACGCTACTACCTCCCGCAGCTCCGCATTCAGGCCACGGGGGCTGAGCGCCGACCGCAGCGTCTGCGCTTGCGGCATGACGAACCATTTCGGCGGGTCGTGCGGATCGGCGTCCAAGACCGGCACGATGCCTGTGATCTCCTCACCGGTCAGCTGCTGCATCCAGCGCACTTCTCGCTGAAAGCGTTCCTGCGTGGTCGTGGTGACTTTGCCACCGTTGGTCCGGGGAGTCTTCAACACGCCGGACTGCCGGCTGTCGGCGTGCTGGACGACACAGACATGGCTGACGCCCTTCATAGGCCGCAGAAAGCGCCAAGGGCCCCATGAGCGAGGACGAGATGCTGACATGAGAGGGAATGTAGAGCAACGCGCGCGCCTTCGGTAATGCAGGTGCCACGATGACTACTTGGTCGGTAGAGCGGCCCCTTGCCCGGGACAGTGCGTCGTTCAGTGCGGGAGCGGGGCCTGATAGCCTCCGCCTCAGAGCGGACAGGATCGTCTCCGTGGGTGCGGGGAGTAGTTCTCGAACCAGGAGTAGTTGGTGCGTTAGACAGAGGGCACTGACCATTCCACGGCGTCACTGCTTGGCGGTGCGTACACGACTCGCTCCGGACGCTGATTCCCCGGAACCGGGAAGACGATCTTCCCGCGTACGCAGTCGCCCACCCGCACCGCAGTGTCGCCGATCGGGTACTCCGGTCTGGGAAAGTCCCCGTAGGTAACGCTCGACGGTTCGACGCGAGCGCCGTCGGCGTATGCCAGGGACCACGGCGTGTTGTTGACGTATACCTCCTGTCCCTCTGTGCTGCAGACCTTGACCTCCAGCGCCGCCCATACGTAGCCCGCCTGCTCGGAACCGAATTCCTCTTCAGGCTGCACGGAGCCCCGAGCGACGGGCTGTTCGTAGGCGATGGCGGTGGTGGCCCCAGCGGCTCTGCTGCCGTCGGACTCGTCCACCCACTTACTGGACTTACCCAAGGTCAACGGCTTGTGTGGCGTGGCAGCCGGCTCCGTCCGGTTGCTACTGCGGGACTTGGTGGGCTCCGGCTTAGCCGTAGTGCTGTCGGAGCAAGCAGTGAGCAGCATGGCGAGTGCCGCCACTGCCACAGCGGCGGAGCGTATGTGCATGGTCCCCCCTGGGATGCATGTGCTGTGCGATACATCATCCATGGATATGGGGATTTATGGACCAGCTGTGATGAAACAGTGGTCGAGCTGTTTTCTGTGCAGAACACCCGAGTGGCCGGGACTCACACTAATAGTGAGCATGGTTGGTTCGGCTCGCACATGAGTTGCCAGGCAGACTTCCCCGTGCTTGCGGGTACGGCCCTGGCATCGTGGAGATCCGTGTCGAAATCTTCGGCTGTCCCCCGCCGCTGCGGTGTTGGTCCAGTGCACGGGTCGATGTCCCGGGATCGCGTGTCCCCGCCTCCGCGGAGGTGGTCCGATCCATGACTGTGTCTGCGCTGGCCCGCTCTTGCGCTCCCCGTGGCCGCGGGATTGCCTCCGCGGCGTCAGCGGCTGTGAGCGGTATCGTGCCCGTTGGGGGCATTAAGAATTCGTGCAGTCCGTTCTTCCCTGCTGACTCATGTGCGAGTTCCGTCGCCGTGAAGCCGGGTGATCGGTACGGGCGGATTGTGCTGGCGTTGGCGCCTGTTTTGTACAGGTCACCTGTCTCTCGCTGCAATTCGTCAGTTGGCTGCAAATCGGCAAAGAACCTCTGTGCTGTGGACCCCCGGCTCGTGGAGCTGTGGAACTGGTTCAGTGCGGCTTTTAGTGCACAAGTGCTGTCCGGCTGGCGGTGCCGCCGCACCGAGTGCGAGGCCGACTGATTCGTTGCAGGGCGGTATGGTTCGTGGGGCGCAGTCCTGGCCTACTGGAGTGTGTGCGGGATCTGTTGAGAGCGTTCCGGTTACTTGCCGTGACGGAAGTCTAATCTGGTTCTGTTGGCATTTTTGGCCTTGCGGGCTTAGCATCCCTTGCATTATCACTGCGGAATATGTGGAGGGATGGGTATGGCTCAGAAGGTCATCACGGTCATTACGGACGACCTGACCGGTGAGGAAATCGAGGACGCCAAAACTCACACCTTTTCGGTCAACGGATCGACATACGAGATCGACCTCGGTTCGGACTCGTACGACTCGTTCCTGGAAGCGGTGCGGCCCTTCATGGAAGCCGGCCGACGTGTGAAGAAGGCGCGCGGTGGTGCCCCGCGCGGCAAGGCTGACGCAGGCGCCGGTGGCGACACTGCGGCGATCAGGCTCTGGGCCAAGGAGAACGGCTACGAGGTCAACGAGCGCGGCCGTATCCCTGCGGAGATCCGTGAGGCGTACGAAAACGCTCATTGATGGTCGGTTGGTGCGGGAAGCCCCCTTTCCAGGGGGCTTCCCTTTATGTGAGTCATCTCTATGAGGCATAGCCCTTTGTCCGGTCGTGGTGGGCCACCCCTCCGTCACGCCACCCTCGCCCGGTCGGCCGTGACGCTGGCGACACGCGCGGCGCATCAGGAATGCTCCCCGGCGGGGTTCGGTTGTACGAGGGGCGTCGTAGTTCGGTGGCGAGTCGGTCGTCGGGCGATCTCCTTAGTTCGATGGTTGCCGTACTACGATGTCTCTCGTATCAAGGCTTCGGGCTTGCTCTGTCCGGAGTCGTGTCCGCCCTCGTTCATGAACAGGGAGCCTGTTGTGAGCGCACTGTTCGAGCCGATCACTCTTCGGCAGCTGACCATGCCGAACCGTCTGTGGATGGCTGCGATGTGCCAGTACTCGGCGGCGCCGGAGGGGCCCGAGCAGGGTGTGCCCAACGACTGGCACTTCCAGCACCTGGCGGCCCGCGCCGTCGGCGGCACGGGCCTGATCATCACCGAGGCCACCGCCGTCAGCCCCGAGGGTCGCATCAGCCCGTATGACCTGGGGCTGTGGAACGACACCCAGGTCGCGGCCTTCCGGCGCATCACCGACTTCATCAAGGCCCAGGGTGCCGCCGCTGGCGTCCGAATAGCTCACGCAAGCTGCACCAACCTTCAAGTCATTACGTGCAGTTCTCTGGCGCTCTGTGCTTGAGAACTCCGTCTCTTCGTTACTTGTTGGGGGCATCGCCCCTTTCGCTGCACTTGGGGCTCCCGCTTAGGGCGGCCGGGGCGCCTCGTGTGGTTCGGGTGATCGCGAGGGACGCACAACAGCTGCGCGTGGAAGAGAGGTTGGCTGTTGCCTCAAACGAAATGAGCAGTCGAGCGGATACGTGAATGTCGTCACTGGAGGACCGAAGCAACGGTCGGCGCCTCCACCGCCATGGCGGTGCTGCTGACCACCGGTGCGGCCGTCCCGGCTCACGCAGACTCCGACGGAGCCGGCGCGACCCGCACCAGCGGTGACGTCCACGCCCAAGGGGCCGGTGTTTTCCGCACCTACGGGGACAGGGTGCACGTCTCCAGCTCCGCGCCGCGTACTGCCTCGGCGCACGGCTGGTGGCGGAAGTTCAGCGACGACGGCAGCAAGGCCAAGGTCACCGTGTGGCTGCAGGTGAGGGCCAAGAAGGGCAGCCGCTGGCACACGGTCGCCAAGGGCGTGAAGACCATCAAGCCGGCCAAGCCGCGCAGCCGGAAGCCGAGCACCACCGCGCTGAAGAAGTGCAACAACCACAGGACGCGTCAGTGGCGTAGCTTGATCGATGTCGACGTCGTCGGTGTCAATGACTCGCCGGAGAAGGCGTACACCAAGACCGTGAAGCTGCGTTGCGGCGTGTGACGTGAGCACGGGAAGCCGGTTGGGGAGCTGTTATGCACTGTGGAATGACTGTGGGAGTGCACGGGGTCCTCAACCGGCATTCCTGGCTTGAGAACGCTGACACGGAGGAGTTCCGCGAGACGGTGATGGATCTTGCCCTGGTGCGCGCGGAGGCATATGGCTGGCACGCGCCCTACGGCTGGCGCACGCCGCAGGGGAAGAAGCTCTTTCACGACCCGGAGCGCTGGCTGGAATGCGACAAGGGCGGTGACTGGGCCGGCGGCGACGAAGTCCGCGAACTCGCCTGGATGCGGGCCGACATTCCCGAAGACGTTCGCCACCCGCGTCTGCCGGTGCTGCCGATGACCCGGATGCTGTTCGACGCCCTCGGGCGGGTGGGGGACGTCGCGTTCACCGCGCTGTGCACCTACCTTCCGCTCCAGATCACCGCCGGGGACGCGTCCGATGACCTGGACGACATGCGGGAGTGGTTCTCCCTGGCCTCCCCGTCCGCGCCCGTCGATGTCCGCGTAACGGTCTCCGCAGCCCCCACCGCAGCATGGGACGCCCCGAAGGAGCCAGCGCGTGTGCTCACCGCTGTGCAGGAGCGCCTTGGCACGGCGGCCGAGACGCGTATGCCTTCGAGGATCGACGCGGCGCATCTTGCGCGCCGCGGGACGAGCGGCGAGCTGCTGCAGGGAACCCGGCCAATGGCACAGTTCGTGGTCCGCGCGCGGGAGTGGTCTCCGGAGGTGGCAGCGTGGCTGACCGAAGCGACCGGGGATGCGCTGCGGACGACAGGCCACTCCGTGCCTGCCGTGGTGACCGTCTCCCACACGCCGTCACCGGCCACCGCCTGACTCCTCGCCGCCACGCGGAGCGAAAGGCGCAAACGCCGACGTCAGCGGCGCGAAGCTCTCCGGTGGCCAGGTCTCCTTCCGCAACGTGGAGATCTCCGGCGGCACGGTCTCCGCGGCGCAAAGTTACGCGGCGGCTCCGTCCCCTTCGACCGCGCGGAGTCCTCCGACGGCAGGGGCTTCGCCGGCAGAGCGCCAGGTTGGTCGGCTGTGTGCCGGCGGCAGATGAGTCCGGATGCCGCGTACGAAGCGACCTCCCGCCTCGATCTGACGGCTTCGCCCCTGCCCCGCCGTCATGCGGGGCAGGGGCGAAGCCGTTGCCGAGGGCTACTTCCAGCTGAACACCTTGTCGGTGGGGTTGTGCTCGCCCTCTGCCAGCGCATACGCGAAGTTTTCGCAGTTAGCGCCGTAGTAGAAGTTCCACGGCCGGTCGTCGTTGTTGAACACGGTCTGTGCGGTCGTCCCCAGCACACCGCCGGCCACCGGGGGTGCGGCGTCCAGGTAGAGAAGGATCCGCCCTTGCTGGAACTCGTCCTGCCTGAACCTGAGCGCCTTCTTCCAGTGCTTGTGCGCGTTCTCGATCCACGCCTCGCGCTGCTCCGGGAACCGATCGACGCGTTCGAGGGGGATGAGCGTGGTGGCGAGCATGTCCACGTAGCGGCCGGCCGTCTCGGCAAAGCCGGCGTAGGTGGCCCGCCGTGCCTCTCGGAGGGCCCGTAAGGTTTCGGTCCTGACCTGGTCACGGGCTGTGCTGCGGCTGAGGAGCGCCGCGGTGGCGCCTGTTGCTGGCGTACCGATGGCTCCGACGGTGGTGCCGAGTACGGCGGCAAGTCCTGCGTCCATCGCGCCACTGTGGTGGCTGCCGTCCGGACAGCGCGAGATGATGATCAGCCATCCGCATCCGGACACAGTCGCCCCCCGGGAGACCGGTCCCGGGGATGGAACCGTGGTTGGCGCTGAGATCGATCTTGGTCGTCTAGGCCCTGTCCGGGCGATCATGTGCGGAGCCACATGATGGGGGCTGCTGCGGTGACAGTTCCCAGCTAGATGTAGCCGCGCTTTTCTTAGCGGGTTGCCGACCCGGCAGGGACGACAGCACGGCCCGGTAGACCTCCGCGGTGCCCGGCACCCGACGCCGGGCACCGCGCCGGTCCTGTGAGGATGGACCGGTGGGCCACCGACCGGGCGTCCCACCAAGCAGTGTGAAGGAGTAGTAGGGGGTGTCGTAGTTGCGCGACACCCCGCGGGTTCTCCCGAGGCCCGCTGAGCCCCTGAGCCCGTGGCCAGAAGTTTCTTTTCGTTCAGGTGGTCCGCTGCCCTGTGGCGTAACTTCAGAGCTCCTGAGACGTTTCCGGCTCGGACCGGTCGGCGGTCCAGTCGATGGCGAGGAGGCGGCATGGGCAGCTTGGACCAGCTCCGTGACACGGAAGTGCGCATCCACTTCGCCGGAGGAGGTGTCGCGGGGATCGACGGACGAGCGTTCGCAGTCCTGACGCCCGAGCCCCCCGCCGGCTCGTGGAAGCTCGTCTCTGACGAGGCCAGGGGTGAGAACCACTTCGTCATCATCGACGCAGTGGAGGGCTTCGGTAAGGGACTCAAGCTCGCAGATCCGGAGGAGGCGGACGCCCAGGTCGAAGTGGGCTTCATTCCCGTAGGGAAGAGCTTGCCGCCTTTCTACCCGCCGAACGCCGTGTGGGTCCTCGACCCATCCGAAGATGACGACGGGGCCCACTACCGCCTGCGCAACCTCGCGTCCAACACGTACATCGGTCGCAGGGCGGCCGAGGACGGGTCCTCGAACCCCAAGCCCATCGTGGTCAACCCTCAGCCACAGAACCCGGAAAAGATGTTCGCGGCTATCCTCCCCGTCACTTAGGTAGTGTCTTTCCGATCATCCGATCTTTGGACTGGTCGTGAGGGATGGGGAGATAACTGACGCCGCCTGGTCGGTGATCGAGCCGTTGTTGCCGCCAGCGGGTCGTGCCCGGGGCAGGTGGCGGGATCACTGCCAGGTCCTGGAGGGCATCGTGTTCAAGTTCCGCACCGGTGTGCCCTGGAGGGATCTGCCGGAGCGGTTCGGTCTCTGGCAGACCGTGCACGGACGCTTCGCCCGCTGGGCCGCTGATGGAACCTTCGACCGACTCCTGGCCGCCCAGCAGCGGGCGGAGGTGGACTGGCTGGTCGCGCTGGACTCCACCATGGTCCGAGCCCACCAGCACACGGCCGCCAAAGGGGGCTCGACGAACGTGGGCTCGGACGCTCCCGCGGCGGGCTGACCAGCAAGATCCACCTGGCCTGCGACGGACGTGGCCGGCCCCTGGCCTTCACGGTCACGGCCGGCACGCGCAACGACTGCACCCAGGCCGAGACTGTCATCGACAAGATCCGCGTCCTCCGGCCCGGACCGGGACGGCCTCGTGTCCGCCCGGAGCGGGTGGTCGCCGGCAAGGGCTACTCGGCCCGCACCTTCCGCGCCTACCTGCGCAGACGCGGAATCAAAGCGACCATTCCCGAACGCGTAGACCAGCTCGCGGGCCGACGACGTCGCCGTGAACGGCCCTGCGGCTTCGACTGAGCCGTCTACCGGCGCCGCAACGTCGTCGAGCGCTGCTTCCACCGCCTCAAGCAATGGCGGGGCATCGCCACCCGTTACGACAAGCTGCCCGACCGCTACCTGGCCGCCATCACCCTGGCCAGCACGCTCATCTGGCTCGAGGCGTGATCGTCCAGACGCTACCTAGGTGACATCACTCTCCCTGCCAGCCGCCGGACAGCGCTGCCGGACCGAGGAAGTGGCAGATCTGCAGGGCGAGTGCGATGTCCATACGATTGTGTGCGGGGAGGAGTCCGGGCGGGTCAAACACTTTGCTCACCCGGTACTTGACCGTGTTGCGGTGCACGTTGAGCAGTTCGGCGGTCTTGCCGTAGTTCTCGCCCATGGTGAAGAAGACATGGAGGGTGCGGCGCAGTTCGGCGGCGTTGTCGTCGTCGCGGGCGAGCGGACCGAGCACTTCGCGCACCCACTGACCGGTCGAGTCCATGTCCTTGGCGAGCAGCGAGACCATGGCCACCCCGGGGTCGCCGAAGCTCACTGCGGCAGGGGTCCGGCCGTTGGAGGCGAGAGCGACGGCCTTGGCGGATTGTGCCTGTTCGTGGGTGCGCTTGAAGCCCGTCAAGCCGCGGGCCGGCAGGCCGAGGGCGAGCCGGCATTCCTTGACCAGGTGGACGGTGGCGTCGCGGACGGCGTCCATGTCGAGCGAAGGCGGCTTCGGCCCGAACGGCAACCATGCCCAGACCATGCTGGGATCGACCGCTGTAATGATCGGAGGGCCGATACAGGCGCAGCTGGCGGCGAGTCTGAGGACGAAGCGTTCGAGGTTGCGGGGATCGTCCGGGCTGAGCGCGGCCTCGGTGTTCCAGACGACCGCACCGACGTGGAACTGGTCAAGGCGGTAGCCGGTCTCGTGCTCGAAGAGGGAGGTACTCAGGGGCTGGCCGGCGATGAGCTTGTGGATCAGGGAGGAGTGCAGGTTTCCGCGAGCGCTGATCCAGCGCCTCTTCTCCTTTTCGTACGTGTCGAACACGTACAGCGAGATCCAGTCGATGTACTGGTAGACGACACCGGAGATATGGCGCAGTACCTCCAGTTTCAGGTCGGGATGGCAGTCCAGCTGCTGCACTGCCGGGAAACTCGCTTCGATGAAGTTGTTCTGGCCCATGTGATAGGCGCGGACCAGGGAGTGCGCGGGGATGTCGCGCTGTGCGAGGCGCAGGGCGTATTCGGTGGCGGCGGTGGTGGGCTGGAGGTGCTGGATGGGAATGTCGTTGGCGAGGATGTGAATGATCGTCTTCACATTGGCATCGACGCTGGCCTCGAGCAGCTCGACGAGCCGCTGGTCCTCGTCCAGGTGGCTGATCTGGCGGGCGAGGCGTCGGCTCATGGCGAGAGCGATGTCGGGCTGGCCGTCGTTGAGTCGCCGCGCGGTCTGAGCCACCAGTCGCAGGATTTCTTCGTCCGTCCCGGTTGTCATCGCACCTCCAAGTACGTCCACGCCGGTCGGCGGCGCCGTGGGCATGCAGGCGGGGTCGCTGGAGAGGACCTGTCCACCATAAGTTTCCCAGCCCACGGCCGTGAGCGACGCGGCGCCGTCCCCCGGGGGGGGGTGTCGGGCGCCGGGCATCCGGCATCAGTCCGTCGCCTCCGATGACGAGGCACCGCTGGTGATCACTACGGATGTGCTGCCGGTCGATGCTCGGGGCGGATGGTTCACACCGACTCGTAGAAATGGAGGACCGGGCCCAGGACGTGCATGTCGATGGCGTCGGTGATGTCGAGCGTTCCGTCCCCCAGGGCCTGGACCAGCTGGTCCGCCACGGCCGGCAGATCGTGCGTGTCGATCTCGTAGATCGAGAGGTAGCGGCGGGTGGGCAGGTCTTCGGCGGGCACCAGTTGTGTCTCGCTGAGTCGGTAGCGGCGGCCGCCGATGATCCCGGGAATCCGCTCCACGACCTGCGGGATGTGGATCTCGTCGAACCACTTGTTGAAGGCGTTCTCCTGTGCGGGGGAACTTGGCGAAACGTAGGCGTGCAGTTGTGCGCGAGGCATGATTCAAGACTTTCGATCGGCCCGTGAAGGGGTACGGACACCTTCGCCTTCAGGCTCCCGACGTCAGGCGGGCGACGCGGATCTGTTTCGTCGGGATCTTCGGTCGGGTCAAGCGGCGTAGTGGTAGAAACCCCGGCCGCTCTTGCGGCCGAGATGGCCGGCGGCGACCATGCGGCGCAGCAGGGCAGGCGGCGCGTACAGCGGTTCCTTGAACTCCTCGTACATCGACTCGGCTGCAGCCTGGGCGGTGTCCAGGCCGATGAGGTCGAGCAGACGGAGCGGTCCCATGGGGTGGGCGCAGCCGAGTTCCATGCCCCGGTCGACGTCGTCCGGGAGTGCGCCCCCCGACTCCACCATCCGTACCGCGCCGAGCAGGTAGGGGATGAGCAGGGCGTTGACCACGAACCCTGAGCGGTCAGGCGCCTGGATGGCACGCTTGCCCAATTGTCCGGTGAGGTGGCGAGCACGCTCCGTGGTTTCCCGGCTGGTGGTGAGGGCGGGGACGAGCTCTATCAACTGCTGCACCTGCACGGGGTTGAAGAAGTGCATGCCGATGACCTGCTCGGGCCGATCGGTGACAGCGGCCAGGTCGACGATGGGGATCGCGGAGGTGTTGGTGGCCAGTATCGCCGCGGGGTCTTCGACGATCTTGTCCAAAAACCGGATGACGTCGACCTTGAGATCACGGTTCTCCGCAACTGCCTCGATGACGAACTCGCGGTCGGCCAGGTCGCCGAGGTCGTGAGTGAAGGTGAGGCGGTCGAGTGCGTGATCGCGCTGTTCCTCGCTGAGTTTGCCGCGCCGTACCCCACGGTCGAGGGATGCGGTGATGCGACGGCGGCCGGCTTCAGCGGCGTTGCGGTCGGCCTCGACGACGAGGACGTCGAGACCGCTGCGCGTGGCGACTTCGGCGATGCCGGAGCCCATGAGGCCGCAGCCGACGACGCCGAGACTGGTGATGGAATGCATGTGGCTTCCTGACGGACGGAGTGCTTGTGTCGATCCCGGACGGTGCGGCGCATCCCGGCTGCCGACGTTCTGTCTGTCGACACCGCCCGTGACATGGGGTGTCCTGCGTTCCGGGCTGACAGGAGGTGGAATCACCGGGTGCGAGCCGCGCGATTCAGGTACCGCAGGGCGGCCTCGGCGGCATGGGCGCCGCACATACCGTGCGCTCCGGGTCCGGGCGGGGTCGCTGCCGAGCAGAGGTAATGGCCGGGCAATCCGACCTCGTACGGGTTCAGGGTGAGGCGAGGTCCGAACACCAGCTGAGGGATGTTCTTGGCGCCGGTCATGATGTTCCCGCCGACGTAGTTCGGGTTGTACTCGGCGAAGTCGGAGGTCGTGCGTACCGCACGGCCGACGATCCGCTCCCGGAAGCCCGGGGCGAACCGCTCGATCTGGGCGGTGATCGCCTCCGTGGCATCGCCGGTGTAACCGTTCGGCACGTGCGCGTAGGTCCACACCGGGTGAACGTCACCGACCGAGCGCCCCGGGTCGGCCAGGTACTGCTGGCCCACCAGCACGAACGGCCGCTCTGGCATCCGTCCGGCACTGATCTCCCGCTCGGTGGTGGCCACCTCGGCGAACGTGCCGCCGAGGTGCACCGTCCCGGCCCGGCGCGCCGGCTCGGCCGTCCAGGGAACGCCGCCCTCGACGGCGAAGTCGACCTTGAAGGCACCCGGTCCGTACCGGAAGCGCCGGTAGGCGCGGGCGATGCGTGGGGGCAGCCGGTCACCGAGGATGTCGGCCACCGCGGTGGGCGCGAGGTCGAACAGGGTGACGTCCGTGGCCGGCAGATGGGAGGCCGACCTCACCCGGACGCCGGTCTCGATCGTGCCGCCGAGGGCGACGAGCAGCGCCGCCAGGGCATCGGTGATCGAGCGCGAACCGCCTTCGGCGACCGCCCAGCCGTGTCGGTGCCCGGCGGTGAGGATCCCCAGACCGATGCTGGAGCTCAGTGGCAGGTGCAGTGGCTGGAACGCGTGCGCCGCCACGCCGCCGAACAGGGCCCGGGCCTCCCCGGTCGTGAACATCCGGGCCAGGACCGTGGCCGGGACGAGCGCGGGGATCCCGAAGCGGGCGAGCCGCAGCGGGTGGCTCGGGATCCGCAGCAGCGGACCCATGATGTCCTCGGCCAGCTCGTCGTAGGCGGCGACGGGACCGCCGAACAGCCGGCGCCACCGGCCGCCGTCCAGTCCCAGACCGGTGGCGGTCCGGTGGAGGGAGCGGTGCAGGACGCCGGCCGTACCGCCGTCGAGCGGGTGCACGCAGTCGATCTCCGGAAGCCTCCACTCAAGGCCGTAGCGGGCCAGGTCGAGGCTCTGCAAGAACGTCGATCCCACGGCCATCGGATGAATGGCGGAGCAGTGGTCGTGCAGGAGCCCGGGCAGGAGCGCCTCGCTGCTGCGGGTGCCGCCGCCGATCGCGTCGGCAGCCTCGAGAACAGTGACCTGCACGCCCTCCCGGGCCAGGAGGGCGGCGGCCGCGAGCCCGTTGGGTCCGCTGCCGACCACTACAGCCGTGCTCATGCAGGCGTCCTCTCGCCGAAGCCGTTCTCGCCCTCGCGCCGGGCGAGCACCGGCTGTGCGGCGGCCGACCAGGTGACCTGGGTCGGGATCGGCCCGTTCGGCAGCCACGGCTGCTCACGGACGGCGTCGGCGACCCGCCACGTCCCGCGCTCGATCACCCCGAGGGCGGCGTCGATGACCTTGTAGTGCTGGACCTTGCTGTGGATGGCCTGGGACTCCACCCACACGACGATCCACTCGCCGGGCGCGAAGCCGACGCGGCTCTGCACGGCGCGGATCAGGTCCTCGTTGTGGAGGTGGCCGTCACCGAAGTTGAACCCGATCAGCGAGTTGCAGCCGAACTCCGCCTCGCGCACCGTCCACCGGTCGAGGTCGGGGATGTGCCTGATCAGCAACGAGAACAGGCCGCGGCCCTGGCTGTGCATCGCCCGCCAGGCGATCGTCTGCTGCATGGTGACCTCGGCGACCGGGGCGGGGTAGCCCATCGCCTGCAACTGGTCGACCTGGTTCTTCGTCGGCCGGTGCACCATGGAGTTGAGCTTGTCCTCCGCACCAGGCGCGAAGGCCCACAGCGCCGAGGCCCAGTTGCCGGCGTACTGGCGCATCGACGGCAGGAAGGACACCAGGTCGGGCCGCAGGTTGCCGAGCACCGGGAAGAACAGCAGCCCGCCTGCGATCACGACCGTCAGCCACGGGGAGGAAACGTCACCGATGCCGTAGCCGGACCAGGCGGGGAAGCCCCAGAACAGGAACACCGAGGCGAACGCGAAGAGGATGTTCCACTCCAACGGCACCGCCAGCGGGAACGTCGAGGTGATGAACAGGTGAAAAAGGACCATGAGCGCGACGGCGGCCAGGGTCACGTAGGGATCGGTGGAGAACAGCAGCACCAGAGGGGTGATGATCTCGACGGTGGTGCCGCCGATGTGCGCCAGGGCCCCAGCGACCTTCGAGGGGCGGATGTCGCGCGGGAAGTCGCGGTAGTGGGCGCGCTTGAACCACTTCGCGGGTACGCAGGGGCTGTTGGAGACCATCGGAGGCACGACGTTGGAGAAGTGCAGCCCGAACTTCGACACGCCCGCGCCGACCCACACGGCGACGATCAGCAGCTTGAGCGCGATGATCATGTCGACGAACGGCAGGAAGGTGAAGAAGACCAGGGCCGGCAGGTACTGCTCCCCACGAGCCGCCAGGAAGATCGTCTTGTCGCGCAGTCCGCACACAACCAGCAACGCCATGGGCGCGATCAGCAGCTCAGGATTCACCAGTCCGGTGGTGTTCTCCGGGAGGACCACCGACAGCGTGGCGCTCGGGACGCCCGGCAGCAGGAGCGCGACCAGAAGAGTCGCGAGCAGGGCGAGGTAGAGCACGACGTCACCCGGCGTGCGGCGGTCGCCGGATGTGAACGGCACCCGTCGCCACGGCCGCAGACGAATCGTGCCGGGACGGGCCCAGAACAGGATGCCCCCGGTCATCGGCTTGAACTTGCCGGCGATCGGGCCCCAGGAACCAGCGAGTCCCAGCGTCTCCAGCAACACCGTCCACAGCACCAACTTCTGGTAGACGATCGGCTCGTTCCACCAATGGGCCACGTCCCAGAACGGACCCAGCCCGGAGGTCCAGGTCGCCACGGCCGTGCCGCCCAGCATGTAGAGGACGAGCAGCTTGACGACATAGGTCGTATGGATCACCTTGGGTGAGCCGAACCCGTACTCCACCCAGTGCAGGGCGAGCGTCCTGATCCGCTCACGCAACGGCTTGTCCAGGAACGTCTCGACGTCGACGGGCGGGAAATCACCTGTTTTGAACCCCACGTGCGGCTCCTTCGAAGACAAGGGGGTACCGGCCGAACGGAGTTGGATCTCGATTCGGTGCGGTAACGGTCTGGGTTATCGGGGTTGCAGGGCCCTGCGCAGGGCCGGCTTGTCGATCTTGCCGACGGGGTTCTTCGGCAGCGCGTCAAGCAGGTGGACCTCGACCGGCAGCTTGACCTTGGTGAGGTTCTGCCGGCAGTGGTCGAGCAGTTCGCCGGCGGTGACAGACACGTCGGAGTAGGCGACGACGTAGGCGATGGGGGTCTCGCCGTAGACCGGGTCGGGGGCGCCGACCACGGCGGCCTCGAGGACAGCCGGGTGGCCGTACAGCACGGACTCGATCTCCTTGGGGTACAGGTTCTCTCCCCCGCGGATGATCATGTCCTTTACCCGGTCGACGAGCACGAGGTAGCCGTCCTCGTCGACCCGACCGACGTCGCCGGTGCGCAGCCATCCGTCGACGAGCGTCGCAGCGGTCTCCTCCGGGCGGTTGAGGTAGCCGCGCATCACGTTCGGGCCCCGCACGACGACCTCGCCCACCTCGCCGGGCGGGAGGATGCTGCCGTCCGGCGCGATGGTGGCGATCTGCTGCCCGGGCAGTGCGGGTCCGACCGTGCCGAGCTTGCGCACGCCCTCGACGGGGTTGCATGTCGAGGCGCAGGTGCCCTCCGTGAGCCCGTACCCCTCGACCATCACGAAGCCGAACCGTTCCTCGCACCGCTCGAGGAGTTCCCTCGACACCGGTGCCGCCCCGCAGATGGCGAACCGCAGCGACGAGGTGTCGGGCACGGCATCCGCCGGAAGCTCAGCCAGCCGCGCGTAGATGGTCGGTACGCCCGCGAAGTAGGTGGGCCGGTGCCGTTCGACCGCCTCCAGGAACGGCACCGGCGCGAATCGCTCCAACACGGTGAGCTGTCCACCGGCCAGCATCGACGAAAGGAAGCTCACGCAGATGGCGTTGACGTGGAACAGCGGGAGGACCAGCAGGCAGTGGTCGCCATCGGTCAGTCGGAGGTGCCCGGACAGCATTGACGTCATCGCCAGCAGCTGCGAGTGCTCGAGCATGACACCCTTGGGGCGTCCGGTCGAGCCGCTCGTGTAGATCAGCAGGGCCAGCTCTTCGGGACGCACCTCGCGGCCGGGCAACGCATCGGCGGGCTCTGCCCGCAATGCCTCGACGGCGATCGACGGCAGGCCGGCGGTCGGCGCCCCGGGGCCGCTGTTGACCACGAGCGCGGCACCCGAGTCACGCAACTGATATTCCGCCTCGTTGGCTGTGAAGACCGGATTGATCGGTGTGGCGGTCGCGCCCAGGCGCCACGCCGCGAGCATCACCAGCAGCAGCTCGACCCGATTGGGCAACATGATCGCGACGACGTCGCCCTCGCCGATTCCGTGCTCGGACAGCTGGGTCGCGACGGCATCAGCCCGGCGGGCCACTTCGGCGTACGTCAGTTCGTGGCGGGGATCGCGCAGACAAGGGCGGGACATGACCCGCTCCGGTCGGCCCCAGGGCAAATATCCGATGGTCACCGAGTTCACCTCTACGTCGCGGCGATGTTTCGTGACCGGAACAGTAGGGAGACTCAAGGCTCGGGCCCATGTCAAACGTCGACAAATCGCGGCGGCCGTTTGTGCACCATCGACAACGGAACCCGCGGGGGCTCCTTAAACCTGACGCTGCAGGTGGACGTCACCAGGCACGTTCCAGGGCCGCCGAAAGCAGACCTGCGACACACGCGTCTCTGTCTTGTCCAGGGCCCGCCACGAACCCTTTGTGCAAGATGCACAGGAAAGGAGAGAACTTCGTCCCCAAGGCCATGGGGGAACGTTCCTGGGCGGCCTTGTATGAGGAACGGGGTTGGAGGCCCGATTCAGCCCGGGCTAACCGAAGGAAGTCCCATGGCCGACACAGTCGCAAGCCCTCTGCGAGAGGCATCACCAGTTGCGCCCAGGCTCCCAGGCGGCGACAGGCACCGAGCCGCCCAGTCGTGTCCGAACGCAACCAAGGCCACCGGCGTCACCGTTTTTTCGAAGTGCCGCACGATCGTGCTGCCCGCCCAGGCACTCCACGTTCGCACCGCACGCCGCTTCACCGAGGACCTGCTGATCCGGTGGGGCGTCACCAAGGAGGACCGCGCCTCGGTCCTCCTGATCGTCAGTGAGTTGGCAACCAACGCGGCCCAGCATGGAGGGGCCGACATGGCCGTCACGGTCTCTTTGGAGGGTCGCCTGCTTCAGGTGGAGGTGGCTGACTTCGGCGAACGTGCCGCACCACCACGTACACACTGTGGCGATGACAATGCAGACGACGATGAGCATGGCCGCGGTCTGGGGATCGTCACATTCCTTGCCGACCACACCGAGGCACATCAGGAAGACGGAGGCTGGCGTGTCCGCGCAGCCATCGATATTCCCGGAGGCATCCACGCGTAACGCTCTTGGCGGCCGGCGCGCCGGACTGAACGCGACCCGTGCGCCGCCTTCAGTACTGGATCGACGCGGAGAAGGACGGCTGCACCACCCGTGCCGAGGTCCTCAAGGCCAAGGCGCTGATCGCCCTTGAGCAGGGGTCGTACTGCACGTTAACCGGGGGAGAGCACTACAGCCCGTACAACGACCGCTACCGCCAGGGCCCGCGCGCCTGGCGAAGGCGGACCAGGAACCCACCTGGCTGCCGCCGGCCGAGGGCTACCGCTGCAAGTACGTCACCGACTGGATCGCCGACAAGATGCGCTGGGGCCTGACCATCGATGAAGCGGACGGTCCTCGATGCCACTGGCCGCGCCCGGTCGCGGGAACAACCCTCAGCCCGTTGACCGGACGTATGGTGTTGCGACCGCCGGTGGAGCCGATGTTGGCGCAGGCCCGTGACACGGTGCCTGCGCCCGGTGTGCTGCCGGGCCGTCTGATCTTTCAGCCGAAGTTCGACGGCTACCGCGCCCTGCTCTTCACCGCGCCCGTGCGAATCCAGTCCCGCCGGGGCAGCCTGATCCATGTCCGCTTCCCCGAGCTGGTGCACGCGGCCACGATGCTGCCGAAGGGCCTGGTCCTCGATGGCGAACTGGTCGTGTGGGCGGGGGACCGGATGTCGTTCGAGGCGTTTCAGCGGCGCGCGGCCGCCGGCCACCGCAGCGCCCCCCCGCCTCGCTCAGGAGCTGCCCGCCCACCTGATCGTCTTCGACGGCTTGCAGGTCGACGGCGAGGAGCTGCTGCACGTTCCGTATGCCGAGCGCCGCGCCCGCCTGGAACTGCTCTTCACCGACCACGCTCTGCACGCCCCCTGGACGCTGTGCCCCGAGACGGACAACCTCGCGACAGCGCAGGACTGGCTCATGTCTTGGACCGAGATTCCTGGCGTGGAGGGGCTGATCATCCGGGGAGCGAGCAGCGCTATCTGCGCGGCGCCCGCGCGCTGTACAAGGTGCGCCGCCGGGACACGACCGAGGCTGTCATCGGCGCCATCACGGGAAGGCTGGGCCAGCCGCAGACGCTCGTGCTGGGCCGCTACGACGACACCGGCCAGCTGCGCGCGGTCGGGCGCAGCACACCGCTGTGCCCGGACGCCGTGCGCGAACTGGCCGGGCGCCTGCGGCCGGCGGGGCCGGGGCACGCGTGGGAGGGGGTGCGCTTCACGACGTCGTGGTGTTCGCGAAAGCCGCTGGACGTGACGCTGGTGGAGCCGGGCCTGGTCGCTGAGATCGCGGTGGACAAGCTCCCGATGCCGCGTGCGATCGGCAGCCCCAGCCGTCATAGGAGGAGACCGATGTCGGATCAATGGCAGACGTACGTGAATGGCAGCCTGCTCGGCGCCGGCATGACTCACGCCGCCATCACCGGTGCCGATGGGCCATCTTGGCCTCGTCGGCAAAGTCCCCTGTCACAGCTGCTTTCGCCAAGTCCGTTCCGGATCTCTTCAGCGATCCGGCAGCAACGCAGGCTGCGGGAGTGCGCATCGGGAACGACAGATGGCTCGTGCTGAAAAGCGACACCACGAGCATCTACGCGAAGAAGGGCTCCGATGGCATCATCCTGGTCAAGACGAACCAAGCCTCTCGTGGAGGCCGCACAGCCGGGTTTCAAGTGTGCCGCCGTGCTTTGGAGCTGCCACCAGTGCGTCCGGCACACGGGCCGCCCGGCCGAGTCGGCCCACGGACGCTCGCAGCCACCGCGCCACCGACTCCACCGGCGACGGGGGACTGCCGGAGGTCTGCCCGATCGACGTCTTCGAACCGGCCTGGGTGCTGTACCTGCTCGGCCGAGCCGGCCTCACCCCGCCATCAGCCGGACGGCACGTCCAGCGACTCGCGCGGCTGGCCCACGCACGCCAGCGCCTTGGGCCGCCATGAGCTCAGCTAGCGCCGGAGGTCTTCCTTTCCTTGGCTGGAGACTGTTTTCCTCAGCCATGTTCGGAAGCGCTGGAATCCGGCGTCGCGCGTGAGCGCGGGAGGCCACTGCAGGAAGTAGCCTCGGTTGGGCTGCGTGACCACGGGGCCCACTTCGAGCAGCAGTCCGCGTTGCAGATGGTCACCCATGAGCGTGCGCCAGCCCAGCAGGACGCCGTTGCCGCTGATGGCGAGTGGGACGGCGCTCCCGTACGTCGGGTACACCACCGCGTTGGCAGGAGTGGCGTACGCCAGGCCGTTCCCGGCGAACCAGGATGCCCAGTCCTGCCAGCTCCGACCGGTGCGGTCGACGTGCAGCAGGGGCGCCGTGAGCAGGGCGTCGGCCGGAGAGTGCGGTGTGAGGCCGAGCTTGTCGGCGAGCTCGGGAGAGGCGACAGGGACCACCGCTTCGGTGACCAGCTGCTCCGAGCGCAACCCCGGCGATGGGCCGTCGCCGAAACGCACGCTCACGTCGTGATCGATGTCGGTGAGCTCGTGCTCGGAGTCGAAGATGGTGAGGTGGACGTCCGTCGGTGCGACTGCGGCCCGCATGTCGCCCAGGCGCGGCACGAACCAGCTCTCGGCAACCGACGGCTGTACCGCGACGCGCAACTGGTCGACGCGCCCTCGCAGCCGGGACAACCGGGCTTCCAGGATGTCGAACGCCTCGGTGACGGTCTGGTGCAGGAACGCCCCGTCCCGCGTCATCTCCGATCGGTTGGCCCCCCGGTCGAAGAGCGCGGTCCGCAACGAGCCTTCCAAAGCCTTCATCTGCTTGGAGACTGCAGGCTGGGACATGCCGAGCTCGACAGCTGCGGCGGCGAAGCTGCCAAGGCGGCCCACCGCCTCGAAAACGACAAGCCGCTGCAACTGTCGGACATCGCGGACCAGCAGGCGCACAGCACCCTCCCATCTGACGTTCACCCCAACCTCTGGTTGGGGCAGGCCAGCCGGCCGACGTCTGTCCGAGCCGCGCCCGACCTCCTAGCCTCCCCATCATGAAGCTTTCCTGCACTCGACTCACACCCGCACTCGGCGCGACGGCAACGCTGCCGCTGGAAAACGGTGACGTCTCCGAGGAGGTCGCCGACATGGTGCACTCCGCCCTGACCGAGCACTCCGTCCTGGTCTTCCCGAACGCCGGCCTTGATGCGAAACGCATGGTGCAGCTCGGGGAGGCGCTGGGCACCCTCGGTGCCCGGCACCACTCCTATACGACCCATCCGGACTTCGAGGACGTCGTCGTGCTGACATGGGGCGGCGAGGACAAGCCGGACGCTGCCGAGTGGCACTCCGACATGACCTACCGGCCCCAGCCACCGTTCGCCTCGATCCTGAAGGCGGTCGAAGTCCCTCCTGTCGGCGGCGACACGCTCTGGGCGAGCATGTTCGCCGTGCATGACGCCCTTGACCCAGGGCTGCGGCGCGACCTCGAGCAGCTCGAAGCCGTGCACGACATGGGAGCGTTCCGGACCGGCGCATACCGGCAAGGAGGCGACGAAGGAATCAGTGAAGCACTCACCAAGGCCGGAACGGCCGTGCATCCGGTGATCGCGCACCATCCCGTGACCGGACGCCCCTACGTCAACGTGAGCGAGTCGTTCACGCGGTTCCTGATCGGTCTTTCGGCTCCCGAGAGCGCCAGGATCCTGACCTACTTGTTCGACCTCATCAACCGGCCCGACTTCCACGTCCGCATCAAGTGGGAAGCGGGCACGGTCGCCCTCTGGGACAACCGTGGGACGCAGCACTACGCGGTCGCCGACTATCTCCCCCACCGGCGAGTGATGCACCGCGTCGCAGTGACGACCGACAAACGCACCCCCGCCGGCTGAACCCAAACGCCCACGGCAGCACGCCATGAATCCGAGGCGCCGGAGTGTCAGGACCCACCTCAGCTTCCGCGGGCTCCGGCCACAACCCGGCCACAATCCGGCCACTGGCGAACCGTCCTGCGAGCACGAAGGTGGCCGGGCCGTCGGGTAGTTCGGGCGGCAGAGGACTGCTTTCCCATCCCCGGCAAGGGCCCATGCGCGCAGCCTGTCTCCGGGGTGCAACGCCATGGCCCAGACCTGATCCGACCCCGATGGCGGGCGCACTGGGCGCCGAGGGCGACGACTTGGTTGACGCGGAGCGACTGCTGGCCGTGGATGACGAGGACGCGGACGAGGCGCAGATCCAGGCGGCGGCCGAGGCGCCGCGGGCTCGGCGTCCGGAGCTGTTCGGTGAGGTGCGCAGCCTGGTGTCGGCGGCCCCGGGCTGGGGCGTCGGCCGGGCGGGGCCGTCGCGGACGGCACATGCGCAGAAGCCGGGCGCGGCGGGCCTGGAGATGGCGCGTTCAGCGACAGCCGGTCCTGACCGAGAGGCCCACATATACGGGAATGGTCCTGACATGGCGATTCTCTGCGGGTCGGACATCAGGTACTCCCCGCGCCCCCAGGGATGGTCTCGGGGCGCGGCATATGGTCTGAGGCAGGGGTGACTCATGAGGCCAGTGGCCCGCTCAGCCCCGGCAGCCGTTGGCGGTCGTGGTCATGCTGGCGGCCCGCGCGATTCGCGACCGTGATTGTCCGGCTACACGCCGAAGCGAAACGTCGAGACCCGGAGTCGCGTGTGACGGGGTCTCGATGCGCCGGGCGAGGAATGATCTCCCGGCCTGTCCCTGTTGTACGAGAGGCGTCGTAGTTCGGTAACGAGTCGTCGAGCGGCTTCCTAGTTCGATGATTGCCGTACTACGATGTTCTTCGTATCAAGGCTTCGGGCTCGCCTCGCCCTGTCCGGAGTCCCGCCTTCGTTCACGTACAGGGAGCCCGTTGTGAGCGCACTGTTCGAGCCGATCACTCTCCGGCAGCTGACCATTCCGAACCGTCTGTGGATGGCCGCGATGTGCCAGTACTCGGCGGCGCCGGAGGGGCCCGAGCAGGGTGTGCCCAACGACTGGCACTTTCAGCACCTGGCGGCCTGCGCCGTGGGCGGCACGGGCCTGATCATCACCGAGGCCACCGCCGTCAGCCCCGAGGGCCGCATCAGCCCGTACGACCTGGGGCTGTGGAACGACACCCAGGTCGCCGCCTTCCGCCGCATCACCGACTTCATCAAGGCGCAGGGCGCGATCGTCGGTATTCAGATAGCTCACGCAAGCTGCATCAACTCTCAGGCCACGCCTCGCGAGACTCTCGCGCTCGCCGCCTGAGCTCTCCGTTCATGGCTCCTCACCGAGTACTGGCATCGAGGCTTCGCCTCAATCTCGACGCTGCGTTCAGAGCGTCGGCTTGGCCCGTTCGAGACACGAGTAGCAAGCCACTCGCTCTACTTCACTTGCCGCTCCGCGGATACCCGCGATCACAGCGGTCGGCAAACTGGCCAGCGATCTTCCGCCGACTCCGGCACGTGGGTGTCCATGGAGGAGGCGCCCTCTTCGCTCGCCTGCCGGCCTACCTGACGTGCAACGTCGATAAGCACCTGGGCTTGCCCCCAGCGATGCGCGGCGCCGCTATCGCCGCCGATGAAGCACAGGCGAGCTGAGCTACCCAACATCTGCAACGGTTCGTAGCTGGAAGTGCCTTGAGACGCAGTCATGTCTCCAGTCGCCTCACAATGTTGTTCATGCGGACTGCTCGTGCGACGACCTTGAACGCCAGTACATGAACTGCCGGCACGGTCACTCGGACCTGCTCGAACCCTTCTCCCGCGCTGCTGGTCAGATCGGTGTGGAGCATGTGGCTGTGTCCACCGTTCATGACACGACGGCCTTCCCGGCGCACTCAATGGACCGGTGTGGGGTGCTGGGTGCGGTGTTCCCAGTGACGGGCGTGGTCACAGAGGCGGGCGGCGGTGAGCCCGTAGGTGAGCAGGGCGCCCAGTGCACGTGGTCATCAATCGTCGAAATTTCGTCGAAAGAGCGGTGACTTTGCGACATTGCGCTGTGCAGTGTGGGCCCCGGGTCATTTCCCTCATGGGGTCGACGGGTTCCCTGATTGGATGCTCTACATTGAACGCGTCACAGTCATTGTGCGGGAGTTCCGGGAGAGCGATCTTGATAGCCAAGCGGTTTAAGTATCTGGCCGAAAAGCTGGCTCTGGTAACGCCGACGCCGTTCTACGTGGTTGATCCGGGCGGCGTCGAACGGGATTTTTCGGCGATGGACAAGGCGTGGCGTGAATGGTTTCCTCGTTTCACGCTCGCGTACTCGTACAAGAGCAACCCACTCACGGTGTTCACACAGCTTCTGTGTTCCCTGGGAGCGACAGCCGAGGTGGTTTCCGGAGCGGAATTACGGACCGCGCTCGAAGACGGTTTCGCGCCGCGGAATATTCTTTTCGACGGCCCCGTGAAAAATGCCGCCGAGTTGGCGCACGCCGTGTCCCTCGGCGTCGGTGTCCAGGTCGACTCCTTGAGCGAGGCCGAGCACTTCGCCGCTACAGCCCGGGATTTCGGCGCTACGCCACGCGTGTGTCTGCGGCTCGCGATGCCGACCGCGTCGGGGAGGTGGTCGCGCTTCGGGCTGCTGCCCGGCGAGGCGCCGCACGCGTGGCGTCTCCTCGCCGACGCCGGCATCGGAGTGCGCGGCGTGCACTTGGGCGTGGGCACGCTGGCCAGTGGCCCCGAGACGTACCGCGCCGCAGTGAGTCGGTGGTGCGAGACCCTGCGGGTGTGGGCCGCGGCATCAGGCGAGCCGTTCGTCCTGAACCTGGGCGGCGGTTTCCCACCTCGCCGCGCTACCGCCGACCCCCGAGCCCCATGGCGGGATTTCGCGGCAGAGGTCGCCGAGGAGTGCCGCCTCATCGGCCTGCCGCCCGAAGATGTACGCCTTGTGATCGAGCCGGGGCGCAGCCTCGTGGAGGAACACGGTGTGCTCGTGGCCCGGGTGGCCGTGCGCAAGCAACGTACCGACGCCCCCGACCTCGTGGTGCTCGACGCCGGGACCAATCTCTCCCGCACGGTCAAATCGCGCCCGCACCCGATCGAGTTCGTGCGAGCCGACGCGCCATCGAACGCAGATGCGATGCCTGCCTCGGAGTCGTTCGACGTGTATGGCAACAACTGCTACGAGGGCGACGTCTTCGCACGCGGGGTGCCGGGACCCGCGTTGCTCGGGCCGGAAGACCTGGTCCTGGTGGGGTGCGTGGGTGCCTATGACATGCCATTCGCGCATGTGTGGGTTCGTCCGCAGCCTCCGGTCTTCGCGACGACCGAGTCCGGCGGCCATACGGTGGTCCGCGAGCGGGGAACCCGGATTCGGTGAAGAGGCTGCGCGTCACCGAGCCCCAAGGTGTCGAACACCGGCAGTCGCCATCCGATCCGGCGCGCGAGGCTCTCGGGGTGCGCGTGGTCGAGAACCGCGCCGTGCCGTCCCGGAGGACGTCGCCCAGTCCGCCGCTGTGGGCGTGGTCGGTCGCGTTCGCCCGTTCTGCTGGGTCGGCCGTCGGCAGAAGGGCGAGGGCGTCGGCGAGCGTCCGGTCCGACGAGCTCGGTTCGGACAGTACGCGCCAGTGCCTTGTGGAACCTCGCGTCGATGGTGTTGCCGCCGGTGCTCTTCTGCATCGAGTCACGGCCGCATAAATTCGCCGTGTAAACCGGGCCCCCGTGAAGTCGCCCGCGCTGGTGTCCACGTCGATGTAGTCGCGTTCTGGAGATCATAGGGCGACGAAGTCAATCTTCCTGGACCTGAGTCGAATGGTCTCCTCCGTTGCCCAGGACACCATCGCTTCGAATGGTCTGTTCCGGTGCTACCGAATGCGCCGGTCTGCCGCACGCCCGTTCCGGTGAAGACTCGCAACGAGCCTTGACAGTTTGTCCGTGTCGTATGAAGCATGTTGAGCGGTCGAATGCCCGATTGAGGCCGAGGGCCGTGGATCGGCCGACGCCGAAAATCACCGATTCGACGTGAAGAACCTGAAAATCACCGGATCGAAATCCGATGATCAGCTCCCCTTGTCTGTGAGGTGTGGCCGCCCGTGGATCAGACGTCCGTGTGTGCCGATGGGTACGAATTCGCCGCCCCGGATTCCTGGGATCATTTTTCCGACACGGTGGCACTGGCTTACGGCGGATACGACGCCGCCTCCGCGTATCAGGACGTGCTCGCCGCGGTTTTCGAGCCGCAACGCTCGCTGCTCGCGCACCGCGGAGGCCGCACCTGCGCCACGCTCGCCGTCTACTCCCTCGACATGGGCGTGCCTGGCGGCCGACGCCCCGTCGCCGGCATCAGCTATGTCACCGCGGACCCGGCACATCGGCGCCGCGGTCTGATGCGCGGCCTGATGGTGCGTACGTTCGCCCGCCTGTACGAGCGCGGCGAGGAGCCCGTCGCCGCCCTGCACACCACCGAACCGGCGATTTACGGACGCTTCGGGTTCGGCAGCGCCACCCGCGCGATCCACCTGCGAATTCCGCGCCATGCCCGCGACATGACGCACCCGCACAATGAACCGCCGCTGCCCGTAAGCGTCGTGGACCCCGCGGAGTGCGTCCCGGACATCGCGCGCATCCACCAAGGAGCGCCGGACCGACGTCCCGGAGCCTTCCACCGCGACGATGCGTGGACCCGTCGCGCCTTGTTGGACCTGCCCGAACGCCGCGGCAAGGCAGGCCGCCTGTTGTGCGTGCTCGCCGAGGACCGGGACGAGAGCAGCCGACCGCGCGGATACGCGCTGTACTCGCTGACCGCCCGCTGGGAGGACTCCTACCCGCGCTACGACGTGCATGTCCGCGAGCTGTTCGCTGAAGACCCCCTCGCGTACACGAGCGTATGGCGCGCGTTGCTCGACATCGACCTCGCCGGAGCGGTGCACGCCGACCGGCCCGTCGACGACCCCGTCCTGGCTCTGTTGGCCGATCCGCGAAGCGCGGTGCCCGTCGTGCGCGATCAGCTCTACGTGCGCGTGGTCGACCTCGGACGCGCCCTGGGAGAACGCGGATACGCGGCCGAGGTCGACGTGGTGATCGAAGTCGCCGACACTGACTGCCCCTGGAACCAGGGGCGTTGGCGGCTGCGGACCGGCGTCGACGGCGGCGACTGCGCGCGTACCACCGCGGCCGCGGATCTGTCGCTGTCGGCCTGGGAACTGGGCGCCGTCTACTTGGGAGGCACGTCCCTCAAGCAGCTCGCCGCGGCCGGTCGCGTCACGGAGCACCGCGCCGGTGCGTTGGCCGCCACCACACACGCCTTTCATCACGATCCCGCACCGTTCTGCCCGATGCTCTTCTGACCCGGCCGACAGCCACGAACCCGGCGTGAGGAGACGCGCGGTCGCCAACGGCGGCTTGCTGGGGGCATCCGCGGGCCGAACTGCTCGTCTGATGGGCAAGGCGCTTTGGCGTCGACGGTTGGGGACTCGGCACGCTGTGGCGAGGCCGTCGGCCGGGCGGCCGCCGAGGGCTGGCTGGTGCAGGCGTACGTCCTCGGACCGCGGCTCGCCACCGGCTCGACGGGCACCGCGCCCCGGCACGACCTTGCCCTCGGCGTGGTGGGCGGCCGACTGGCGGGCGCATTCGCCCGCACCGGCCACGAGCAACGCCCCAACGCCTCGCTGTCGGGGCGTCTTCATCCGCTCTACGGCTGAGCGACCGCCCGGCGCCGGATTCCAGCAGCGGTGGCGCGGGCGGGCGCGGAAGCCGCGGCGGGCGGGTGCGGCTCTCGATGTCCCGCGTCGAACCGACCCGGACAGCCTTGCGTGGGCCGGTCGCTTCCTGACGCCGATCGGCCTTGGCCCGCACGGCGGCTCCGGCTGGGCGGGGGTCGTCGCGGACGGCATCTCATCTGCGCAGAAGCCGGGCTCGGCGGGCCTGGAGATGGCGCGGCGCGGCGGGCTGATCCCGGAGTGCAGCGACTGCCGGTCCTGACCGAGAGGCCCACGTACAGGGGGCCACGCGCTGTGCCGACGCCGCCGTGTCTGCCTTCCGGATGTGCTCCCCGCACTCGCGAGGGGTGGCCCCAAATCGCCACTGAGCGCGAGATGAGCGGCGTAGTACTCCCCGCGCTTGCGGGATGTCCCTGACGTGGCGATTCTTTTCGGGCCGGACGTCAGGCGCTCCCTGCGCCCCACGCGGATGGTCTCGGGGTGCGGCATATGACCTGAGGCAGGTCCCATGAGACCAGAGGCCCGCTCGGCTCCGGCAACCGTTGGCGATCGCGGTAATGCCAGCGGCCCGAGTGATCCCGGACCGTCTTTGTCCGGCTGCACGTCGAAGCGAAATGTCGAGAGCTGGAGTGGTGTGTGACGGGGATCTCGATGGGCCGGGTGAGGAATGATCCCCGACCCGCCCCCGTTGTACGAGAGGCGTCGTAGTTCGGCATCGAGTCGTCGGGCGGTCTGTTTAGTTCGATGGTTTCCGTACTACGATGTCCTTCGTACCAAGGCTTCGGGCTCGCCTCGCCCTGTCCGGAGTCCCGTCTTCGTTCACGTCCAGGGAGCCCGTTGTGAGCGCACTGTTCGAGCCGATCACTCTCCGGCAGCTGACCATTCCGAACCGTCTGTGGATGGCCGCGATGTGCCAGTACTCGGCGGCGCCGGAGGGCCCCGAGCAGGGTGTGCCCAACGACTGGCACTTCCAGCACCTGGCGGCCCGCGCCGTCGGCGGCACGGGCCTGATCATCACCGAGGCCACCGCCGTCAGCCCCGAGGGTCGCATCAGCCCGTATGACCTGGGGCTGTGGAACGACACCCAGGTCGCGGCCTTCCGTC
>NZ_NHSG01000178.1:0-18162 GCF_020024005.1 Streptomyces purpurogeneiscleroticus | reverse complement strand
ACCTGGCGGCCCGCGCCGTCGGCGGCACGGGCCTGATCATCACCGAGGCCACCGCCGTCAGCCCCGAGGGTCGCATCAGCCCGTATGACCTGGGGCTGTGGAACGACACCCAGGTCGCGGCCTTCCGTCGGATCACCGACTTCGTCAAGGCGCAGGGTGCGACCATTGGTGTGCAAATAGCTCATGCTGGGCGTAAGGCGAGCACCGAGCGGACCTGGGTGGACCGGGGTGCGCCGATTGCCCCCGGTGAGGGGCACGGGTGGCAGCCGGTCGGGCCGAGTCCGGTGGCGTTCGACGGGAAGTCGACGGAGCCGGTGGAGCTGTCCGTGGCGGAGATCAAGGAGATCGTGGAGCAGTTCGCCGAGACCGCGCGGCGCGCGGTGGACGCGGGGTTCCAGGTCGCCGAGATTCATGGTGCGCACGGGTACCTGATCAATGAGTTCCTGTCGCCGTTCACGAACCGGCGCACCGATGAGTACGGCGGGTCGTACGAGAACCGGGTGCGGTTCGCGCTGGAGGTCGTGGACGCGGTGCGTGCGGTGTGGCCGGAGGAGCTGCCGCTCTTCTTCCGGATCTCGGCGACCGACTGGCTGTCGGAGAACGCGGAGGACGAGCGGGAGGGGTGGACTGCCGAGGACACCGTGCGGTTCGCGGCCGAGCTCAAGGCGCACGGCGTCGACCTGCTGGACACCTCCACGGGTGGCAATGCGCCCGACGCGAAGATCACGGCGGTGCCGGGGTACCAGGTGCCGTTCGCCACGCAGGTCAAGAAGGAGACCGGGCTGCCGGTGGGGGCCGTGGGTCTGATCACCGAGGCGCAGCAGGCCGAGAAGGTCATCGTGGACGGGGAGGCCGATGCCGTGCTGATCGGCCGGGAGCTGCTGCGGAACCCGTACTTCGCCCAGCAGGCCGCCCGCGAGCTGGGCGCCACGCCGCACGTGGCCCAGCAGTACCACCGCGCCTGAGCGAGTGATGTCAGTGTCAGCGGGGATCGGCGTCCGAGGGGCGCCGGTCCCCGCTTTGCCGTTGCCCGCCGGTCAAGTCGTCCCCAGCGCCGGGTAGTCCGTGTAGCCCGTCTCGCCGCCCACGTACATCAGGTACTTGTTGCGCAGGGGGTTGAGCGGCGCGTGCGTGCGGAGGCGGGTGACCAGGTCGGGGTTGGCCAGGAAGGGGCGGCCCAGCGCGATGAGGTCGGCGCCTGCGGAGAGGAGGCGTTCGGCCTCGTGCCTGCCGCCGTCGGCGGGGAAGGGGTCGGGCAGTACCGGGTTGGCGATCAGGGTGCCCGGCCAGTGCTTGCGGATGTGTTGGTAGGTGGGCTGGTCGGGGTCCGCGAAGGCTACGTGCAGGTAGGCCAGGTTGCTGTCGGACAGTGCGGTGATGAGTGCCGGGTAGATGTCGGCGGTGTCGGATTCGTGGATGCCGTTGACCGTGTTGCCGGGGGAGATGCGAAGGCCCACTCGGTCGGGGCCGATCGCGTCGGCGACGGCTCGGACCACCTCGGTCACGAAGCGGATGCGGCCGGCCACGGTGCCGCCGTACGCGTCGGTGCGGTGGTTGGTGTTCTTGGCCAGGAACTGGTGGAGAAGGTGGCCGTTGGCGCTGTGCACCTCGACACCGGCGAAGCCCGCGGCGAGGGCGTTGCGTGCGGCGGCGGCGAAGTCGGCGACGGTGGTGCGGATGTCGTCGGTGGTCATCTCGCGGGGGACGACGGCGGGTTGGCGGCCGGTGGGCGTGTGGATCGTTTCCGGGAGGGGGATCGGCGAGGGGGCGAGGGGCACCAGGCCGCTGTTGTCGGGATGGCCGACCCGGCCGCCGTGCTGGAGCTGCAGGAACATCCGGCCGCCCGCGGCGTGCACGGCATCGGTGACCTGCCGCCAGCCGGCCACATGGGCCGCGTTGTGAATCGCGGTGATGTTCGGGTACGTCTGCCCGACGGCGTTCGGCGTGGACGCCTCGGCGATGATCAGCCCGGCGGAGGCGCGCTGCGTGTAGTACGTGGTCATCATCGGGGTGGGGACACCGTCGGCGGTGGCGCGATTGCGGGTCAGCGGCGCCATGACCAGGCGATTCGGTAGCTGAAGGGGGCCGAGTCGAGCCGGGGTGAAGAGGCGGGAGGCGGCTGTTGCGACCGGTGTTGTGTTCGTCATGACCGTACGGTAGAAGTTGACACCGGTGTCAGGTTCAAGCCCTCAGAAGGGGCTGGGATGTGGGGTGCGCGATGCGGATCGGTGAGCTGGCCCGGCGTACGGGAGTGAGCGAGCGCTCGCTGCGGTACTACGAGAAGCAGGGGCTGCTGACGGCGGAGCGTACCGCCGGCGGGCACCGCGAGTTTCCCGGCAGCGCCGTCGACCGTGTCATCCGCATCCAGGAGCTCTTCGCCGCCGGGCTGTGCAGCGCGAAGATCGGGCAGCTGCTGCCGTGCATGCGGGACACCGACGGGGGGCCGTCCGAGATCGCCACGCCGCGGCTGGTCGCCGACCTCACGACGGAGCGGGGGCGCATCGACCGGATGATCGCCGATCTGGTCCGCTCGCGTGACGTGCTGGACGACGTGATCGCGGCGGCGTCAGTGGATGAGGGGAACCGTTGACCGGGTGCCGCCTATCCTCGCCGGGTGAGTACCAGCAGTCGCAGTGAGCGCGTTCGTTACGTTGCCCGGTCCGTCCGGGGTATCCGGTCCTGGGTGGTCGTGTCGGAGGGGCATCCGGTGACGGCGCGGAAGCGTTCCGGGTGGCAGCCGTTGCGGTCGCCGGTCGTTGCGGATGTGGTCGTGACGGTGGCCGTGCTGGCGCTGTCGGTGTGGAACAGCGTCAAGAATCCGTATCTCGGGCCCGCGGCGCCGTGGGCGAACCTGCTGCTCGCCGGCGTGAGCGCGGTGCCGCTGCTGCTGCGGCGCCGGGTGCCCGAGGCGGTGCTCGCCTTGGCGTTCGTCGCGGAGGCGCTGCACATCTCGATCTTCGCCCTGCCGTGCGCGTACTACGCCGAGGGCGCGTACCGGGGGCCGCACAGCCGCCGGACGGTGTGGGTGACGGCGGGGGCGGGACTGCTGTACGTCATCCCCTGGGGCAACGCCGATGTCTGGTCGCATCCGCGGACCCTGCTCGGTGGGTTCCTGGTGAATTTTGTTCTTGCCATGCTGGTGCCGCTGCTTCTCGGTCTGTACATGGGCGAACGGCGGGCCGTGCTCGCGGGGCTGGTGGAACGGGCCGAGCGGGCGGAGCGGGAGCAGCGGCTGCTGGCCGAGGCCGCGCGCGCCGAGGAGCGGCAGCGGATCGCCGGGGAGATGCACGATGTCGTCTCGCACCAGGTGAGTCTGATCGTCGTGCACGCGAACGCGCTGGCCGCGGTGGCACACGACCCGAAGGTGACGGCCGAGGCCGCGGAGATCATCCAGACGGCCGGGCGGCAGGCGCTCACGGAGCTGCGCGAGATGCTCGGGCTGCTCAGAGGCGGGGAGGGGGCGGGCCCCGTGGACGCCGAGTCCCCGGCGGAGGCCGCCGAGGCGGAACCCGAAGCGCGCCCCGGTGCCGGGGTCGCCGTCGACCGGATCGCCGCGCTCGCCGACAGTTCCCGGGCCGCCGGGCTGCCCGTCTCGCTCCGTACCGAGGGCGAGCCGCGGCCGCTCGCCGAGCCGGTCGAGCGGGCCGCGTACCGGGTCGTGCAGGAGGCGCTGACGAACGTGCACAAGCACGCGCCCGGCGCGACGACGGACATCCGTGTCGTGTACGAGCCGCGGACGCTGCGGGTGAGTGTCACCAATGGCCCGGCGGAGGAGGTCCCCGACGGCAGCGGCCCCCTGCTGCCCAGCGGCGGTCACGGGCTGATCGGGCTGGGCGAGCGGGTGCGGCTGGCCGGCGGTGACATCGAGACGGGCGCGCCGGCCGACGGCGGCTTCCGGGTACTGGCGACGCTCCCCGCTTCCCCGCGGGCAACCGGCTGAGGCGGGCCCCGTGGCTCGTCGGCGGTGGCGGGCACCAGAGCCCCTACCGCCAGGCTTCGAGGTGCCGCAGCAGACGGTCGTACTGGCGCGTCCCCGCGTCGACGGCCAGGTGGGCGCCGCGCAGCACCTGGCACAGCTCGGCGGGTGACAGGCGGGGGCGCTGGGCGCGCAGCCCGTCGGAGAGTTCCTGACTGTGCCGCGGGTCGATGCGGGTGTGCGCGGTGAAGTAGAGGCGGGTGTCCTCGTCGTGCAGGCCCACCCGGTCCATGCCCTCCAGCAGCAGCCGGAAGTGCGGCTCGACCCAGCTCTCGAAGACGAAGAAGCAGCCGTACGCGGCCTGGGTGCGGGACGGGCGGGTGAGCAGCGCCGTGAACAGGTTGGAAGTGATCTTGGCGTACCAGGGATGGGTGTTGCGGTAGCGGGCCAGCTCCTCCCAGCCGGCGGCCGAGCCGAGCTGGCGGCGCAGCCAGTACGTGTGGAAGTTCTCCAGCCGGCCGCGGCCGCACTCGTCCCAGAGGTTGGCGGCGGCGACCGCCTTCTGCTTGCCCTGGAGGCCGACCACGAGGAGCGCGACCTCGTCGTCCACGACCTCGTTGCGGATCAGCTCGCAGCGCACGAAGTACTCGATCCGAGCGCGGGTCGCGTCCCGCGCCAGGTAGGGGAAGAGCGGGTGGCCGGCGCCGGGGTTGTCGGCGGCCAGCGCGTCCAGGTGGTCGGCCACCGCCTCCTGCGTGGTGAGGTCGGGTACCGGCGCCGGCGTGGCCCACGCGTCGAAGAGTTCGCGCTCCAGCCGGGTGCGGGCCGCGAACAGGGCGATCTCCAGGTCGTCGTCGCGGGTGAGGGTGGCCGGACCGTCGCGGTAGCCGAGGGACCGGGAGGTGAGGGTGGCCAGGTGTTCGTGCAGGAACCGGCCGTGCGCCTCGGGGTCGGTACGGAGCCGGGCCAGCCGCTCCGCCTGGGCGTCGGCCGGCGCGCTCAGGAACCGGGCCAGCTCGGGGGCCAGTCCCCGGAAGGGCCGTACGGGCGGCCAGTACAGGTCCTGAAGTGGCGGGGCGGTCATCGCGGTCCTCCCTTCTCCGCGCTCTTCGCCGCGATCTCCTCCACGACCTTCTCCGCGACGCGGAGCGCGTTGGCGGCGATGGTCAGGCCGGGGTTGACGGCCGCCGACGACGGGAACCACGAGCTGTCGGCGATCCAGAGGTTGGCCAGGTCGTGTGCCTTGCACGTCGGGTCGACGACGCTGGTGGCCGGGTCGGTGCCGGCTACCGCCGTACCGCACTGGTGCGAGGTGACGTCGATGCCCATACGCCGTGCGGAGATGAGGGGATAGCCGGCGCGGCGCATCATCCGGGCGGTCCTGCGCACGAGTTCGCGGTGCGGGGCGAGGTTGACCGGCCGCCACGCCACCCGGATCGCGCCGCTCGGGCCGACCGTGACGCGGTTGTCCGGGGCCGGCAGGTCCTCGCTCGTGAGGTAGAGGTCGACGCTGTGTCCGGTGAGGAACTCCAATAGCGGCGTGGGGAGACGGGGATGGAGGCCGCGGGCGGTGGCGGGGCCGAGCTTGCCAAGGGTCTGGACGTTGCCCAGGGGGCCGTGCGCGCCGTTCGCCAGGTACCAGTCGTTCAGGCCGAGCGTCTTCTGGAAGACCGTCCGGCTCGGGCGGCGTGGATCGACGGCGACGAGGAAGGTGCTGTTGTGCACCATGTAGTTGCGGCCGACCTGCCCGGAGGAGTTCGCCAGGCCCTCGGGCCGCCCGGTGCGGGAACGCAGCAGCAGCGCCGCCGTGTTGACCGCGCCGCAGGCCAGCACGTACCGGTCGGCGCGGATGCGCAGCTCCGTACCGTCGTGCCGGGCGGCGGCGACGGTCACCCGCCGCCCCGGCGGATCGGTCCGCAGCCCGGTCACGGTGGTACGGGTCAGCAGGGACACGTTCCCCGAGGCCAGCGCGGGCCGCAGCGCGCACACCTCCGCGTCGCTCTTGGCGCCCAGCAGGCACGGGAAGCCGTCGCAGGTGGCGCAGCGCACGCACGACCCGTCCGGGCGCAGGTCGATGCCGGTGGGCAGGTCGAAGGGGGCCAGGCCCTGCGCCCGCAGCGCGTCGGCCAGCGCGGCGACCGCCGGTTCGTGCGGCACGGCCGGATACGGGAAGCCGCCGGACCGCCAGGGCTCGGTGGGGTCCTGGCCGGCCGTGCCGTGCACCCGGTAGATCCGCTCGGCCTCGGCGTAGTACGGCTCCAGCTCTGCGTACGGGAAGGGCCAGGCCCGCGAGAGGCCCTCGGCGTGCCGCACCGGGCCGAAGTCCGCCTCCCGGAACCGCGGCAGGGTCGCCCCGAAGACCTTGGTGTTGCCGCCGACGTAGTAGTGCACGCCGGGCTGGAAGCGTCGCCCGGTGCCGGCGTCGTACCAGTGCTCGGCGTTGCGGTACCGCCGCTGGGTGAAGACGGCGTGCGGCGACCAGTTCGCCGCTTCCCGGGGCAGGAAGTCGCCGCGCTCGACGACGAGGATCCGGGCGCCGGAGTCGCGCAGCGCGTACGCCAGGGTGGCGCCGCCCATGCCGGCGCCGATGACCGCGATGTCGCAGTCCACCTCGGGACCGGAGGGCCGCAACAGCCCCGGGACGTCCGGGTGGTGGGCGGGTTCATCCGGTTTCATCGGTGCCTCCTTACCGGGCTCACCGGGCTCACCGGGGCCGTGAGGTGCCGGGCGGCGATCTCGTGCGCGAACGCCATGATCGTTCCCTGTGGGCTGATGCCGGTCGGGCCCGGCAGCACCGCGGCGTCGCAGACGTACAGATTGCGGAAGCCGTACGGGCGGCCGTCCGTGTCGCACACCCCGCCCCGCCCGGCCGGCCCCATCGGGCAGGACGCCATGGCGTGCACGGAGACCAGGTCCCAGCCGCGCGGATCGGACCGGCGGGCGAACTCCTCGGCGGCGCGCGGCGAATCCAGCACCCCGGGCGCCGGCGGGTACAGCTCGACGGCACCCGCCCGGAACAGCAGCCGCGCGGCGCGCACCAGCGCGAACCGCAGCAGATCCACGTCGTACGGGGTGAGGCGGTGGCGCAGCACGGTGCCCGCGCCGGGGAATCGGCCGACGCGTATCCGGCCCGTCATCCGGACCTGCACGGTGAAGACCGCCATCCGCTCCAGACCGGCCAGCGCCGCGTCGGTCACCGCAGGCCCCTGGCGCGCGAGCGCCGCCGCCAGCGACCCGGGCGTGAGGTTGGCGGCCATGACGTGGATGCCCAGCCCGTCGAACTCGCTGAGCTGGGCGGTGAAGATGGTGCCCCGCTCGGCGTGCAGCGCGGAGCCGAAGCGGACCGGCAGCCGCAGATTGACGTGGAAAGCCATGGCGCGCCCTGCCGTCCCGCGGTGGATGCCGCTGCGCTGGAGGAGAGCGGCGCTGCCGACCGCCCCGGCGGCGAGGAAGACCGTACGCGGCCGGTACCGCAGCGGCGCGCCGTCCGGCCCGACGGCCCGTACGGCGCGCACCGTACTGCCGTCGTGTTCCAGCCGCACGGCCCGCACGCCCGGTGCGATCCGCGCGCCGTACCGCTCGGCCTCCGGCAGATACGTCGTCGCCATCGTCCGCTTGGCGCCGGAGGGGCAGCCGGTGGGGCAGCGGTTGCGGTGCGCGCAGCCGGGTGCGGCGCGCCGGGCGAGCGTCCAGCCCCAGCCCAGCCCGTCGGCCGCGGCGGCCAGCAGCCGGGAGTCCTCGTTGCCCGCGCCGTGCCGCTGCGTGTCCACCGCCAGCCGCCGGGAGATCTCGCTCAGATGCCCGGCCAGGTGGCGGGCGCGGTAGCCGTCGGTGCCGAGGCCGTCCGCCCAGCGGTCCAGCAGCCCGGCCGGCGGCTCCCACAGCAGCCCGCCGTTGACCACGGTGGTGCCGCCCACGCAGCGGCCCTCGCCGTACGGGATGACGGGGCTGCCGAAGACCGGGGTGAGCCCCGCGTTGCGGTACAGGCGGCGCATGCTGTCGGCCGGTGCGGTGGCGGCGAGTTCGGCGGGGGAGACCCGCGGGCCCTCCTCCAGAACTTGGGGGTGGCGGCCCGCCCTGGCCAGCTCCAGCGCGGCGACCGCCCCGCCCGCGCCCGAACCGATCACCAGCGCTTCGCAGTCGACGGCGCGTGGCGTACGCCCGCTCATGTCGTGACCTCCGTCCGGACGGAGGGCGGCACGGGCGGTCCGGACGGCGGCGGTTCCGAGCCCGCCACCAGGCGGTCCGGCCCGCCGTCCAGCCCGCCGTACAGCGCCAGCGCCTCGGCCGACCGCAGCAGCAGCGCGCACCCCGGCAGCCGCGCCAGCCGCACGCTCCCGCGCGCCAGCGCTTCCGGTCCGGCCACCGTCACCCACCGGCCGGTGACCAGCAGGAACGCCAGTGGCAGGAGGCGGAGGGCGAGCCCGGCCGCGATCCGGTACGGACGCGGCTGGACCCGCAGACTGCCCGCGACATGGGCGGTGGCGCGCTCCCGCACCGCGCGGTCGCGCAGTACCGGATGGCGCGCGGCCCACACCGCGGGCAGCCCGCTCGCCGACAGGGCCCGCTCCAGCGCGGCCGCGGCCCTCATCGCCGTACCGCCTTGTCCTTGGCGAACGCCGCCAGCAGCCGGGGCGCGCCCTGGTCCAGTACGGCGTCCAGCGCCGCCAGGAAGACCTCGACCTCCTTGTCCCCGGCCACCAGCGGGGGCGCCACGATCAGCGGCAGGCCGTGGTTGGAGCCGTAGAAGGCCAGCACGTCGTGCTCCCGATACAGGGCGGCGATCACGGCGGCGGTGATCAGCTTGAGCCGCAGCCGCGGGTCCCGCGCGAAAGAGCCGGGCAGCAGCCGCAGTACGCGGTCCAGCGCAGGATGACCGGCCCGCAGGAACACGCCGTGCAGCGCGCCCCGTCCGGCCGTGCCCGCGACCAGTCCCGGGTGCCGGGCGGCGATCCGGGCCAGGCCGGCGGCGAGCTGCTCGCCGATCCGCACGGCCCGGCCCGGATAGTCGTCCTCGACCGCGATGGCCACCGCCTCCAGCGCCGTGACGGTCTCCTCCCCGAAGCCGTAGTACGTGGTGCTGTGCAGCGTCGCGTCGGCGAGGTTGTCGTACGCGGCGCGGAACAGCGCCTCGCGGGCGATGCAGCCCGAGATGGACGCCTTGCCGCCGCCGAAGGACTTGGAGGTGGTCAGCACGTCCGGGACCAGCTCCGGGTACCGCATGAAGTGGAAGAGCGTCCCCGTCCGGCCCCAGCCGGTGTACACCTCGTCGAAGACCAGCACGATGTCCCGCTCCGTGCACAGCCGCCGCACCTCGCGCAGGAACTCCTCGGAGCACTCGCGCAGCCCCGAGGCGCTGAACGGCTCCAGCACCACCGCGTACACATCGCTGGCGCCGTCCCCGGTGGTGTGCCGCTCCAGCGCGAGGACGAAGGAGTGCAGGTCGTCGTAGGCGAACGCGTCGGTGCCGGGCAGGCCGGGGAACGGGAAGTCCACCTCCGGCGACGCGGTGAGGCTGCCCGCGCCGAGCAGCTTGCCGTGGAAGGCGATGTCGGAGTGGAGCACCGTGCCGCGGCGGCCGCGGTGGTACTTGTACGCCAGCTTCACCGCGCCCTCGACCGCCTCGGCGCCGGAGTTCGGGAAGTAGCTGATGTTCAGGTCACCGGGGAGGAGTTGCGCGAGGTTGTGGGAGAGCGCGGCGACGTAGGGGGAGAGGAAGTTCTTGTGCACCTCCATCGCCTGGCGTTCGGCGAAGCGGCGGCGCGCGGCGAGGATGCGCGGGTGGTTGTGGCCATGGTTCAGCACGCCGATGCCGCCGGTGAAGTCCAGGATCCGGCGGCCGTCGCGCAGCGTGATCCAGCAGCCCTCGGCGCGTTCCGCCAGGTCGTGCCCGAAGCCGAAGGAGCCGATCAGCGACACCTGGCTGCGGCTGACGTAACGGCGGTACAGGCCGTGCACCTGACGCGGCGTCATGTACTGGCAGTCCTCGGCGGTGAAGAGGTCGGTCATGTGGCCGCTCCCGTGGTGAGCGGGGCGGGGTGCGCGGGCCGGGCCGCCGCGGCCCGGATGCGGTCGGCGATCAGCCGGCCGGCCCGCTGCCCGCCCCGGAGGGCGTAGTTGGTGCCCCGGTCCTCGGGGAAGACCTGGGCCATGCCGGCCAGGTAGAGGCCCGGCAGGGGGCTCTCGGTGGCGGGGACGGTCCGCGAGTAGTACCGGGTGATCACCGGCTGGGCGTGCTCCGCGCGCCACACGTGCCATCCGCGCACCCACTCCTCCCGGAAGGCGGGGAACATCCGGCGCAGATGGAGCAGGCTGTAGCGGTAGACCTGATCGTCCGGCATCCGGTACAGCCCGGCGTCCGCCGGCAGGTACGTGGACAGGTAGACGATGTGCCGTCCCCCGTAGTGCCACGCCGGGTCGAGGTTGGTGTGCTCGATGACGCCGACATAGGGGAAGCCGGGGTCGGTGACGTTGAGCCAGTAGGTGTCCGACAGCGGCCGGTCGTTCTCCAGCACCAGGCAGATGTTGGCCAGGTACGGGATCGCGGCGAGCTGCCGCCGGAGGGCGGGGACGGCGGGGTGGGCCGGCTCCTGCCGGGCCAGCAGAGCGGCGGCCGGGCCGGGCGCGGTGGTCACCAGCACCCGCCGCGCGTCGTACCGTGTGCCGTCCGCCCGTACACCGGTCACCCCGCGCGGCCCGGCCAGTACGTCCGTGACCGGGCAGGACGTGCGGATGCGGACCCCCAGCCGGGCCAGCTCCGGCAGCCAGGCGGCCAGCAGCGCGCCGCACCCGCCGCGCAGGTAGTACAGCACCTCGTGGCCCGCACGGCTGCGGCTGCCGCCGCGCAGATGCAGCTTGGTCCACATCCAGGTCGCGCCGACCTCCGGCGCGTACTCCCCGAACTTGCCCTCCAGGAGCGGCCGCCAGACCCGGTCGTACACCCGGCGGCCGCCCAGCCCCACCAGCCACTCCTCGGCCGTCAGTGCCTCCAGCTCCCGCCAGTGCCGCACCCGCCCGGCCCGCAGCACCGACCGGCCGAGCCGGAGCCGGTCCACCACGGGCAGCGGCGCGAACCGGGCCACGTCCAGCGGCGTGGACAGCCGGTGGATGCCGCCCGCGTGGTAGAAGCCGGTACGGCCCGCGTGCCGCTCCACGAGGTGGCCGCAACCCAGCTCCGTACAGAGCCGGAAGATGTCCGTGTCGGAGGCGAACCAGTGGTGGTAGAAGCGCTCCAGCTGCCGCCCGCCGACCGGGAAGGTGCCCGCGAGACCGCCCACCCGGTCGTCCGCCTCCAGGACCAGGCAGCGCAGCCCCGCCCGGCCCAGCTCGTGTGCCGCCGCGAGCCCGGTGAAGCCGGCGCCCACGACGATGACGTCCCAGCCGCCGCCGGACGCGGTGCTCATTGCGCCGCCCGGTCCTGTGCGCTGCGGGCCACGGCCAGCGGTCGTACGGTGCCGTCCGGCACGGTCCTGGCGGGCTGCGGCGGGTGCCGTTCCAGCAGGACGTACGGGGGCCGGCCGCGCAGCTCGCGGTGGACCAGCCGCAGATACTCGCCGAGCAGGCCCAGCAGCACCGCCTCGCAGCCGAACGTCCAGGCGGCCAGCGGCAGCCGGTGGCGGCGGACGGCGGCGGTCATCGCCGCGCCGCCCAGCCAGGTGAGGCCGATGACGGCCGGCACCCGGGCGGGCGCGGGCGAGCAGGACACCAGGCCGCGCCGCGAGAGATCGGCCATCTTCCGCAGCGAGTACTTCGACCGTCCCGCCGGGCGCGGCAGCCGCTCGTACGCCACGCTGGTCTCCGGGAACCCCGCCCAGCACACCGAGCCGCGCAAGTACGGCTCCCCTTCGGGGAGTTCGGTGAGCAGCCGGACGACGGCCCGGTCCAGCAGCCGGAAGTCGCCGGTGTCCAGGGCCACCGGCTGATCGGCGAGCGCGGCCAGCAGCCGGTAGTAGACGTGCGCGGTGACGACCTTGAAGCGGCTCTCCCCGGCCCGCGAGGTGCGCCGTGCCGACACCACCGACCAGCCGGCCCGCCACCGCTCGACCAGCTCCGGGATCAGCTCGGGCGGGTCCTGGAGATCGGCGTCCATGGTGATCACCGCGTCCCCGGCCGCGGCCCGCAGCCCGGCCAGGATCGCCTGCTGGTGGCCGAAGTTCCGGGTCAGCCGGAGGAGCCGGACCGCCGGGTCGCCGCCGGTGACGGAGGCCAGCGTGCGCCAGGTGCCGTCCCGGCTGCCGTCGTCGACGTAGACCACCTCGTGCGCGCAGTCCGGGAGGCGGCGCAGCACGGCGGTGAGCCGCCGGTGCGTCCGCTCCAGCACCGCCTCCTCGTCGTAGCACGGCACCACCACGCTGATCAGCGGGGTCGAGGGCATGTCGTCTCCTCACGTCGGGCGGGGACCCGGCCGGTTCGAGGGCCGGCCGGGGCCCGTACTGCGTCAGCCCAGTACCTCGTCGGCCGTGGCCCGGAAGCGCTCGGCGGCAGCGGCGATCTCGTCCGGCCCGCTGAACACGGTGACGCCCACGTCCGCGCCCAGATAGGTGTCCGACAGGCCCACGGTGAGGGCCACCGCGCGGCCCAGGACGTCGTCGGTACGGGGGAGGGCGCCGGGGCGGAAGTCCTGGCGCCGCCAGGCCGGTTCCGGGCGCCGGGACGGGCAGGGCCGGGTGTCACCGGCGGCCAGGGCGCGCAGCTCCGGCAGCCCGCCGTAGTAGTGCTTGGGCGAGTGCAGCAGCGTCTTCGTGCCCAGCCGCTTCGCCACGGCCTCGGCCGCAGCGCGCTCCTCGAAGAGATGGACCAGTACGGTCGCGCAGTCCCCGGCGGGGTCGTGCGACGGACGGCGGACGACCCCGTCCCGCGGGGGGATGAGCGCGGCCAGCGCGTCCCGCTGCGCCCGGGTGCGGGCGAGGACGGTGTCCAGCCGGGCCAGCTGGGCGCGGGCGACCGCCGCCGTCAGCTCGGTCATCCGCAGATTCAGCCCCAGCATCCGGTCGCCGGACCCCTCCTCCGCGCGGTACGGGAACCAGCCGTGGTCGTGGAAGCCGTAAGCACGCTGGAAGGTGCGCTCGTCGGCGGCCAGCAGGAACCCGCCGTCGCAGGCCGTGACCACCTTGAACATATTGAGCGAGAACGCGCCGGCCCGGCCGAAGCTGCCCAGCGGCCGGCCGCGGTACGTCCCGCCGCACGCCTGCGCCGCGTCCTCCAGCACCAGCAGCCCGTGCTCCTCCGCGATCTCCAGCAGCGCGGCCATGTCGCAGGGCGCGCCCAGCATGTGGAGGGGCATCAGCGCCTTCGTGCGCGGTGTGATGCGGGCCCGGACGTCGGCCGGATCCAGGGTCAGCGTCTCGTCGATCTCCGCCACGACGGGCGTCGCCCCGCAGTGCACGATGGCGGCGACCGAGGCGACGTAGAGGTACCCGGGGACGATGACCTCGTCGCCGGGGCCGATGCCCAGCGCCGCCAGCGCCGTGAGCAGCGCCGAGGTGCCGCTGTTGACGGACAGGCAGTACGGGCTCGCCAGGCGGCGCGCGGCCTCCTCCTCGAACAGCCGGGTCTGGGTGATCTCTCCGAGGGGGTAGGAGGGCGCCGCGGTCGTGCGCGACCACGTGTTCAATACCTGCTGGACGTTGGCGCGTTCCTCGTCCCCGAAGAAGGCGTAGCCGGGACCGGGCATGGGCGGGCTCCTCAGATCGGCGGATGCGACCGCTGGTCGTGGACGGGGTGTCAGAACACGACGGGGCAGTACGGTGCCGGGTCGTGCCGGAAGGCGGCAGCGGCGGCACGCACCGCGCCGGGGCGCAGCTCCGCCACCCGGCCGGCCCGCGCCAGCTGCACCAGAGAACTGCCGCCGAGCAGGACGGCGCCCAGCTCCCGTGCCGTGAGCGCCAGATCGGCATGCGCGCGGGTCCGGACGCAGTCGGCTCCCGTGGTGCCCGTGATGAGCCGCCACCGGCCCTCGTTCCACGGGCAGAGCGGGTCCGTCACCTCCAGGACGACCTCGGCCTCGGCGGCGTAGCCGCGGCCGGACAGCGCGCGGTCGACGTCGACGGCCCGGGCGTAGAGCTGGTCGCGGACGGTCGGCGCCGCGCTGCGCGGATCCGCGAGCAGGGCCAGTACCGGATCGTCGACCGGGCGGGCGCCCGCGGTGACCGTGCCGCTGAGATCGACGTCCAGCAGCGCCCGCCACAGGAAGGCGTAGGCGGCCGGGTCGCAGGCGCTCAACTCCTGTACGGAGACGGTGTACCGGGGGCAGGAGTGGGTCCAGCCCGCGGTGAGTCGGTAGAGGGCGTAGCCGCGTGGGCCCGCGCCGTCCGTCGCGAGCATGCACAGCAGGCGTCCGGCGCCGCCGCGGTCGGCGGGCGGGTCGGCGAGGGCGCGGCGCAGCCAGGCGCCTTCGCGGCGCAGCATTCCGGGGCGCTCGGCCAGGCAGGCGCGGCAGACCGCGGCGATGGCCGCCGCGGCCTCGGCGGGCGAGGTGACCTCCAGGGTGAGCGGCGGGCCGTCGTCCGCCGGGCCCTCGGTGAGCTCGCGGGCCTCCAGCGGGATGGTGAGGGCGACGGCCTGGCTGGCCGCGCCGAAGCCGAAGCGGCCGTAGAGGGCCGGCTCGGTGGAGTTGAGGACCGCGACCGGCTCGGCCTGTGTGGTGTGCAGGTCGGTGAGGACCCGCAGGATCATGTCGCGCATCAGGCCGCGGCGGCGGTGCGCGGGGGAGACGGCCACGTAGCCGATGCCGAAGACGGGGCGCGGGCCGGTGCCGGGCAGCGTCATGTCCAGGGAGTAGCCGGCCAGCGTGGCGCAGGGCCGGCCCGCTGCGCATGCGAGGAGCGAGCGCTTGGGCTCCAGCAACTCGGCGACGGCCGCGCGGTGTTCCGGTGAATGGTCGTATCCGCCGTAGGCGAGTCCCACCACCTCGGTGAAATCGGACCAGTCGTCGGGGGCGCGGAAGTCGTAATCCGGTGACGGCGGTTTCGAAGGCAGCGGTTCCGGTGGCAGCGATCCCGAAGGCAGCGATTCCGAAGGCAGGGATTCCGAAGAGAATGGTGAGGAAGAATGCACAGGACACCTCCGACCGATTCCGGCTGATGTCCGTACGGACATCACAACGGGAAAAGGGATTCAGTCGGCGCGGAGGACGGGCAGGCCGTACTGCCCGATGTCGAGGTCTTTTTCCGCCGGAGCGGACACCGCCTTGCGGAAAGGACCGCCGCGAGGCCCGGATCGCGGTCTCCTCATGCGCCGATGAACCGATTCGGGGCCGCCAGAGGCTGCTAACCACAGTCTTGAGACGGCCCCTGGCTGTCAACCCCCGGCGCCCGGAACTCCCCGGTCAACGGCGATTCCGGCCATTCCGGCCGGGGCCGGTGACGCGCTTTTCGTATCCGGCCATTCTCTCCCGAACGGCCTTGCGCGGCTCGGCTGTCCAACCAGACTCGGAACAGCGGCCGCCAGGGCCGAATGAGCTGTACATGACGTGACGGGAGTCGCGATGACCAACGGCAAGCTCGTTTCCGGAAGGACAGCGCCTGGAGAGGGATGGGTCGCCTACCCCGACCGCAACGGTGACGGCGTGTACCTCGACGTCGACACCTCGGAAGGAAAATTCACCACGACGCCCGCGTATATCGCGGCCCTCACCGGTGACGACCGCATGTGGATGACCACCGGCGGCAACACGGTCTATGCCGCCACCCCGACCGGCTTCCGCATTTATGTGCGGCGCGTGGACCGGCAGGCGATCGACCCCGAGTACGCCGCCAAGAACGGCTGGCACATCGCCTGGATCGCGGCCGAGGTCTGAGCCGCGCGGGCCGCGTCCCATGAGCGGCCGTCGGTCGATAGCCCGGCCGGGTGGGGTACGGCCGCGCAGCTCTCCGGCGGCTGCTCGTTCCACGGCTACGGCCGGTGCAGCGGATACGCTCGGCGGCGCCGTGAATCGACGAGCCGAGGACGCCATGACCGAGAGACCGGCCTTTGCCTACGTCACGTACATCGAGAGCACGCCGGAGAAGGTCTGGCACGCGCTGACCGACCCCGAGCTGACGGCCGCGTACTGGGGCCACAGTAACGTCTCGGACTGGCGGACCGGCTCGCCCTGGGAGCATCAGCGCACGGACGGCTCCGGCATCGCCGACGTCGTCGGGCTGGTCGTCGAGAGCGCCCCGCCGCGGCGGCTGGTCACGACGTGGGCCGAGCCGGGGGAGGAGCCGCCCGGCGGCCCGTCCACGGTCACCTTCGGCATCGAGGCGTACGGCGGCATCGTCCGGCTCACCGTGACCCACGAGAACCTGGCCGACGAGGCCGAGCGCGCGGCCGCGGCCGGCGGCTGGGCGGCGGTCCTCTCCAACCTCAAGACCCTCCTCGAAACCGGCAGCCCGCTCCCCGAAGAGCCCTGGCACATGCCGGCCTCCTGAAAGCCGGACCCCTGAGCCCCCCTGGCGCGACACCCCGGTGTACTCACCAAGCATCTGTAATGATGGGGTAAAGCGTAATGATCAGGTAAAGGAGGCCGCGTCCGGCCCGCGCCACGGCGCTGCCCGGCGCGGCACCCGGGGAGGACACAATGGGGACGCGACGCACTTCGCTGCCGGGCGTCGGCACGCGGTACGACTTCACCACGCACGCCGGACAGCACCTGTCCGTGGTGGTACACCACGACGGACGCCGCTTCATCGGCTTCTACGCGGCCGATGACCCCGATACCTGCCAGTCCTCGGTCCCCTTGGAACGGGAGGAGGCGACAGCGCTTGCGCACCTCATCGACCCGGCACCGCTGGACGCCGTCCGCACCGACGGCATCGACCTGGTCACCGAGCACATCCAGATAGGCAGCCGCTCCCCGTACGGCGGCCGGCTGCTCGGCGACACCGGGGCCCGCACCCGTACCGGCGCGTCCATCGTCGCGGTGCTGCGCCGCACGAGCGCCCACCCGTCCCCGGGCCCCGATTTCCGATTCGCCATCGGCGACACCCTCGTCGCGGTCGGCACCCGCGAGGGCGTCGACGCCCTCGCCGCGATCATCGCCGGAGGCTGACCATGCACGAGACCACCGCACTGCTCGTGGAGTTCGGCGCCGTCATCCTCGTCCTCGGCCTCCTCGGACGGCTGGCCGGCCGGGTCGGCCTCTCACCCATACCCCTGTACCTCCTCGCCGGGCTCGCCTTCGGGCACGGCGGACTGCTGCCCCTCAACGCCAGCGAGGAGTTCGTCGGCGTCGGCGCCGAGATCGGCGTCATCCTGCTGCTGCTCCTCCTCGGCCTCGAATACAGCGCCTCCGAGCTGGTCACCAGCCTCAGGACGCAATACCCGTCCGGGGCCGTCGACTTCCTGCTGAACGCCGTACCCGGCGCGGTCGCCGCGCTGCTGCTGGGCTGGGGCCCGGTCGCCGCCGTCGCGCTGGCCGGCGTCACCTGGATCTCCTCCTCCGGCGTCATCGCCAAGGTCCTCACCGACCTCGGCCGGCTCGGCAACCGCGAGACCCCCGTCATCCTCGGCGTCCTCGTCCTCGAAGACCTCTCCATGGCGTTCTATCTGCCGCTGCTGACCGCCCTGCTGGCGGGCGTCGGGCTCGCGGGCGGCAGCGTCACGCTGCTCATCGCGCTCGGCGCCGTGGGCATCGTCCTCTACCTCGCGCTCCGGCACGGCCGGCTGATCAGCCGCTGGGTCTCCTCGGACAACCCCGAGATGCTGCTCCTGGTCGTCCTCGGGCTGACCGTGCTCGTCGCGGGCATCGCGCAGGAACTCCAGGTCTCCGCGGCGGTCGGCGCGTTCCTCGTCGGCATCGCGCTGTCCGGCGAGGTCGCCGAGGGCGCACGCAAGCTCCTCATGCCGCTGCGCGACCTCTTCGCCGCGATCTTCTTCGTCTTCTTCGGCCTGTCCACCGACCCGACCGCCATCCCGCCGGTACTGCTCCCGGCGCTGCTGCTCGCCGCCGTCACCACCGTGACCAAGATCCTCACGGGCTGGTACGCGGCCCGGCGCGCCGGCATCGGGCCGAACGGGCGGCTGCGCGCGGGCGGCGCGCTCGTCGCACGCGGTGAGTTCTCCATCGTCATCGCCGGGCTCACCACGGCCGTCGAGCCGCGGATCGGCCCCATCGCCACCGCCTACGTCCTGATCATGGTCATCCTCGGCCCGCTGACCGCGCGCTGGGCGGCACCGGCGGTGAACCGCGCGCGGACCGGCCTGCTGCCGCTCTTCGGCATCACCTCCCGCAAGTCCGCCACACCGGCGCCGAACGCCCCGAAGAC
>NZ_NHSG01000177.1:0-4556 GCF_020024005.1 Streptomyces purpurogeneiscleroticus | reverse complement strand
TGGGGGGCGAGTTGGGTGGCGACGTGGTCGATCAGTTCCTGGGCGGAGGGAGAGGGAGCCGCGCCGGTCGCGTCGCCGTTGCCGCTCGTCGCGGGGACGATCCACGCGACGATGCGCTCGCCGAGGTCCTCGTCCGGTTCGCCCGTTACCGCGGCCTCGGCGACGCCGGGGTGTTCCAGCAGGGCGTTCTCGATCTCGCCTGCGCCGATCTTGTAGCCGCCGCTCTTGATGAGGTCGGTGGCCTTGCGGCCGACGATGCGGTAGCGACCCGCCGCGTCGCGGGTGGCCATGTCCCCCGTACGGAACCAGCCCCCGTCGAACGCCTCGGCCGTCGCGTCCGGCCGGTTCAGATACTCGACGAAGAGGTTCGGGCCGCGGACCTGGATCTCGCCGACCGTCTCGCCGTCGCTCGCTTCGATGACCTTGCCGGACTCGTCGACCAGCCGCGCATGGACGCCCGGGAGCGGGACGCCGACCGTGCCAGGAGCGGAGGTGTCGTCGGCCCGTACCGCGGTGTTCATCAGCGTCTCGGTCATGCCGTAGCGCTCGACGACCCGGGCGCCGGTCGCCGCCTTGATCTTCTGGTGGTCCGTCAGCGGCAGCGCCGCCGAGCCGGAGACCAGCAGCCGGGCGCCGCCCAGCGCCTTGGCGAGCGCCGGGTTCTCGCCCGCCTCGGCGGCCAGCCGGTGGTACATCGTCGGCACGCCGAACAGCATCGTGCCGGCGCCGGCCAGCTCGCGCGCCACCCCCTCGGTGGAGAAGCGGCCGAGGTGGTGCACGGTGCCGCCGCGGCGCAGCGGGCCGAGGATGCCGAGGATCAGACCGTGGACGTGGAACAGCGGCAGGCCGTGGACGAGTACGTCGTCCGCGGTCCACTGCCAGGCGTCTTCGAGGGCGTCGAGCGTGGCGGCGATGGCGCGCCGGGGGATGACCACGCCCTTGGGGCGGCCCGTGGTGCCGGAGGTGTACACGATCACGGCGGGGGCCTCGGCGCCCGGCTCCGGGGGCAGCTCGACCGCCTGGGCCGTCGTCCGCGCCGCGCCCGCCTCGACCGCCTCGGTCGCCGCACCTGTCTCGGCCATCTCAGTCGTCGCGTCCGCCTCAGTCGTCACCGCCGTCGCGCCCGAAGCGTTCCTCAGCCTGTCCTCGGCCGTCGCGCCGCCCTCGACCCCCTCGTACGGATCGACGTCGATGCGGGAGAGCGTGGCGAGCGCGCCGGGGAGTTCGGTGTCCGGTTCGGCCAGGACGAGGGTGGGGGCGCTGTCGGACACGATGTGCGCCAGCTCGCTCTCGCCGATCTTGGGGTTGACGGGTACTGCCGGTACCCCCGCGAGCAGCGCCGCGACCACCGCGACCGAGGTCTCCAGCGTGGGCGTGGCCCACACCGCCACCCGCCGCTCGGCGCCGATCCGCTCCGCGAGCGCGCCGGCGGCCGCGGCGAGCTGCCCGTAGGTCAGCGCGCGGTCCTGGAAACGCAGTGCGGTACGGGAGGACGCCGTACGCAGCGCCGGGAAAAGCTCGTTCACCGAAACTCCTTCGTTCTCTTGCTGTTCGAGTACTCGGGGTACCCATTCCTGGCCACCTGGCTACCTGGCTACCTGGCCACCTGGCCACGGGCCGGCGGCCGTGGCCCGTGGTCTCAGCCGAAGCCGGGGACCACCAGCGCCAGCCAGACCAGCGCCGGTACGGCCGCGACCACGAGGGCTCCGTACACCATCAACTGCTTGAAGAAACCGTCCCGGTCGACATTCTTGGCGTTCGCCAGCACCAGTGCGCCGTTCGTCGAGAACGGGCTCACATCGACGACGGTGGCGGAGACCGCGAGCGCCGCGACCATGCCCACGGCCCCGATCGACCCCTGTGCCAGGAACGGTACGGCCAGCGGGATCAGCGCCCCGATGATGCCGACGGAGGAGGCGAAGGCGGAGACCAGCGCGCCGATGTAGCACAGCAGCAGTGCGGCCAGCAGCGGAATGCCGATGCTGCCGACGGCCTCGCCCGCCCAGGTGATGGTCCCCATCTGCTCCAGGACGCCGACGTAGGTGAGGACGCCGCAGATCAGCAGCACGGTGGGCCAGGTGATCTCCGAGACGGCGGCCTTGCTGTCCTGCGGCCAGACGGCGCTGAGGAGGACGGCGAGGGTGATCGCGGTGAGGCCGGCGTCCAGGTCGAGGACGAGCACCGCCACGACGAGGGCCAGGAGGGCGAGGAGGGTGGCGGCACGGGCGGGCGTGAGGGCGAGGGCGCCGGCCGCGGAGTCCGTTCTTCCCTCGGCGGCGAGGGCACCGGCGCGGGAGTCCGTGCTTCCGCCGTCGGAGTCGCTTCTTCCCTCGTCGGAGGTGCTCTGTGTGCGGCCCCCGCCACCCGTACGAGGGAGCCGGAGGCCGCCCAGGGCGACGAACAGGACCGCCGCGATGAGGAGGTTGACGACCAGGCTGGCGGCGAAGAGGGCGAGCGGGCTGCCGGGCAGGTCCTCGCGGGCGACGATGCCGTTGACCGTCGACCCGTAGATGCTGATCGGCGAGAAGCCGCCGGCCTGCGCGCCGTGCACCACCAGCGCGCCCATGAGCAGCGGTTTGATGCCGTACTGCGCCGCGAAGCCGAGCGCGAGCGGCGCGACGATCGCCACCGCCGCCGGGCTGACCGCGCCGATCGCGGTGAGCGCGCCGGTGACCGCGAACATCACCCAGGGGATCAGCGCGACCCGCCCGCCGACGAGCCGTACGGAGGCGTGTACCAGCCAGTCGGTGGTGCCGTTGGCGCGGGCGATGGCGAAGAGGTACGTCACGCCGACCAGAACCACGAACAGATCGCCGGGGAAGCCCGCGAAGATCTCGTCCGCGTCCATGCCCGCGACCAGCGTGCCCACGCCGAACGCCGCGGCGAACGCCAGCGCGCCCATGTTGATGGATCGGGTGGTGGCCAGTACGAAGATCACCGCTAGCACGAGTATCGAGAGCACTTCCGGCGACATCTGCGGCTCCGTTCGTGGACGATAATGGCCACCTGGCACAGTGGCCAAGTGGCTGAGCCACTTTGCTGCTCGCCGACGGAGTGCGTCAATACTCTTGTCACGACTCTCCAGCGACGTTTGGTCGCGGGAACCGATCGAGGGGGGCCAACCGATGTCCGAGGCTCTGCGGCCAATGGCCAGGCCACGGCTCTACGAGCAGGTGGTCGAGCGGCTGCGCCAGTACGCCGCCGAAGACGGGCTGGGCGCGGGCGACCGCCTGCCGGCGGAGCGCGAGCTGGCCCAGCGGCTCGGCGTCAGCCGGGCGTCCGTGAAGCAGGCGATCGTCGTGCTGGAGGTGCAGGGCCTGGTCGAGGTGCGGCACGGCGGCGGCACCTACCTGGTGCGCGACACCCTCGATGCGGCGGAGCCCGTCGAGCGCCTGGTCGAGCGCCGCCGCCGGCTGCCGGACGTCCTGGAAGCGCGCGAGGCCATGGAGACCAAGCTCGCCGAACTGGCGGCCCGCCGCCGTACGGACGCCGATCTCGCGGTCCTCGACGACGCCCTGGCGCACATGGCGAAGGACGTCGAGGACGGCGGCCCGGGCGTCGAGGGCGACCGCCGCTTCCACGCCGCCGTCACCGCGGCCGCGCACAGCGCGCTGCTCGCCGAGTTCATGCGCTCCATCGCCGAGCAGATCGGCGAGAGCCGCAACGAATCGCTGCGCCAACCCGGCCGCCCCAAGCGGTCACTCGCGCAGCACCGGCGGATCCTGGAGGCCGTCCGGGCGGGCGACCCGAAGGCCGCGGCGGCGGCCATGCGCCGGCACCTCCGTACGGTCGCCGAGGTGCGGCTGCTGACCTGGACCCCGGAGGACGACAGCTGAAGCGCACTCGGCCGGTTCGCCCCGGCGGCTAACCCGGGATCTTGCGGAAGTCCCAGGACGCCACCGCGTCCGGTGTGAGCCGCAGCCAGGCGTGCCGGCCGTCGTGCGGCATCGTCTCCAGACCGAAGTACTTCGCCGCGAAGAGCTTTTCGGGCGCCGCCAGCTCCGGGCAGGGCTCGCCGCGCCGCGGAGCCTCGCCGACGAACGCCACGCTGCCCGACAGTTCGGCGCCGCGCAGTTCGCCGTACTCGTGGCCGTCGTCGACCACGACCGCCACCCGCTGGTCCTTCACGAGGTGGGCCCAACGCCGGCTGCGGGTGAGGGAGTACAGCCACATGGCGACGCCGTCCCAGACGAACCACAGCGCGCCGACGTGCGGTGCGCCGTCCGGCCCGACCGTGGCGATCCGGCAGGTCCGCTGACGCGCCAGAAAGGCGTCCAGCTCCTCCGGGCTCAGCATGATCCGGCGTCCCCTGCGCTGCCCTGCCGCTGCCGCCATCCGCGGCCACCTCCCCGGTCGCTCCCTGGCCACCTGACCAGGTGTCAGGAATCATGAGCCCTTCGACCGACGAACGCAATGGACGCCCGGACCATCCCCGCGAACGCAATGGACGCCCGGACCATCCCCGCGAACACAATGGACGCCCGGACCATCCCCACGAACACAATGGACGCCCGGACCATCCCCACGAACGCATTGGACCCGGACCAGCCCCACGA